>JASFPY010000020.1:0-12757 GCA_050115755.1 Desulfobacteraceae bacterium
ACTTTGCGTATTATAAAAATCCGGAATTTGACAAGATGATTCTCAAAGCTTACTCAACACCTGATAATGACAAAGCCCAGGCGCTTTATGCCGATGCCCAGAAGATGTTAATTGAAGATGCACCTTCAATTTTTCTTTTTGATGCTGAATTGCCGGTTTTTAAAAGAAATGAACTAAAAGGCTATGTAATCAACCCGAATTATCCGCGAGTACCGTTCTGGTACAACATGTACAAGGAATAAGCGAAACGGAGATGGGGTGGGGGGGACATCCTCCACCCCCTAAACAGTTATCGCCCCCCAATTTTTAATTCTCTGAACAACTGGAAGCCTGATGCTGCGATATATCATTAGACGCATGATGTGGCTCATGCTTGTTCTTCTGGGACTGTGTGCCATTACTTTCATCCTATCCCGAGTTGTTCCCGGTGACCCGGCCGCGGCTTATTTAGGCCCGCGGGCAAAAGCCGAACAGATTGAACGGGTCCGGATTCAGCTGGGCCTCGACAAACCGCTTTACACCCAGTTTTTTTATTACCTCAGAGACCTGAGCCGCGGGAATTTAGGTGAATCCCTGCGCACTCACAGACCGGTAATGGTCGGAATTATCGATCATCTGCCGGCCTCTCTCGAGCTGATGTTCAGTGCTATTTTTGTCGCATTATTGGTGGGTATTCCGCTGGGGGTGATTTCTGCCAAAAAAGAAAACACCCTGGTGGACCATTTGATTCGGCTATTTTCCGTAGCCGATGTGTCTCTGCCCTCATTCTGGCTGGCCATGATTTTTCAGATCGTTTTTTTCAGGTGGCTGGGCCTTTTTCCGATTGGCGGGCGCATCGATACGGTGGTGGGCCTGATGAGTCCCATCGAGCGGATTACCGGGCTGTATGTTATCGACGCTCTGATTACCGGCAATTGGCCGGCATTTAAAAGTGCCTTATCTCACCTCGTACTTCCCGCAATCACGCTGGCGTGCTTCTCCATGGGATTGATTGCCCGGATGACCCGATCGACCATGCTTGAGGTGCTGCGGGAAGATTATATCACAACAGCAAGAGCAGTGGGTGTTTCGGAAAAAGAGATTTTATTCGTACAGGCGTTAAAAAATGCCATGGGGCCAACCATTACCACAGCGGGGCTGTCTTTTGCCTTTATGCTGACGGCAACGTTATACATTGAGCTCATTTTTTTCTGGCCCGGTATCGGCAGCTATGTCACGAAAGCTATTTTTCTCAATGACTATCCAGTCATCATGGGCGTTACCATGCTGATGGCGTTGTTTTATGTGGTAGTGAATTTGATCGTTGACCTTTTAATTGCGGTTTTCGATCCGCGCATACGTCTGAGTTAAAGATCATCATGACGATTCAAGAAAACAAACGGAAGCAATCCAGCCGAAGCAGAGATTTAATACGGGGAATAAATCTGGTCCTCAAAAATCCGCTGACCACTTTCGGCCTAGTGATTATTTTCATCCTGATGATAACCGCCGTTTTTGCTCCTTTTCTGGCACCTTACCCGGATCAAGGCAAAGGTTTATCAAATCTTGCGGAAAGACTGAATGCACCCGGTACCAAACATCTTTTTGGAACAGATAATCTCGGCCGGGATATACTCAGTCGTATTATTTTCGGAGCCCGTATTTCTTTGAAGGCTGCTCTTGTGGTGGTTTTCATTGTGATGTCTATTGGGGTGCCGCTGGGCCTGATCGCCGGTTATTTCGGCGGTAAGGTCGATGAAATCATCATGAGATTTGCGGACATGGTTCTCGCTTTCCCGTCTCTTTTGCTGGCCGTTGCCATTATTGCATCATTGGGCCCCAGCCTGTTAAATGCACTGATAGCCCTTTGCATACCATGGTGGCCCTGGTACACGCGTCTTATGCGCAGCCAGGCCATATCATTAAAAGAGATGCAGTTTGTTGAATCCGCCAGAGCGATCGGTGTGTCCCGCTGGCGAATCATGTTCCGCCATATACTGCCCAATTGTATTTCGCCGATTATCGTTCAGGCGACCCTGGATATGGGCTTTATCATTCTGGCCCTGGCCAGTTTGGGATTTTTGGGCCTGGGAACCCAACCGCCGACAGCAGACTGGGGCGTTATGGTGAGCGACGGCCGTGAATTTTTTATGAAACAGTGGTGGATTTCGACATTTTCAGGGGCGGCCATCTTTTTAACGGTTTTAGCATTTAACCTGGTTGGCGATGGAATTCGTGAGGCCATGGATCCCAAGATCCGCTGGCGATTTCAAAAGACATGATTTAATTTGCAGAGATGAATTTGAAAGAACCGGTTTTATCAATCAAAAACCTCCGGACGTACTTCCACACACCGGATGGTGTCGCCAAAGCAGTCGATAATGTGAGCTATCACGTGTATCCGGGCGAGACCCTCGGTGTGGTGGGCGAATCCGGTTGCGGTAAAAGTGTATCTGCGCTTTCCATTTTGCGGTTGATACCCATACCGCCCGGTGAAATTGTTTCCGGTGAAATATGGTTTGAAGGTCAAAATTTATTGGGACTGCCCATGAATCGGATGCGGAATATCCGCGGCAATCGGATTTCCATGATCTTTCAAGAGCCGATGACTTCTCTGAACCCCGTGTTTACCATCGGCTATCAGCTGTCTAAGGTATTTAAGCTACACCAAAATGTTTCCAGCAAAGAAGCACAAAACCGATCGCTTGAAATTCTGGAAGCCTGCGAGATACCTTCACCAGAGAGAGTTTTGAATGCATACCCGCATGAGTTGAGCGGTGGCATGCGTCAGCGCGCCATGATCGCCATGGCATTAGGATGTAATCCAGATGTGTTGATTGCCGATGAACCCACGACCGCTTTGGATGTTACGATTCAAGCCCAGATTCTTGATCTAATTTTACGGCTAAAAGATAAATTTAAGATGGCCATGATTTTGATTACCCATGATCTGGGTATCATTGCAAAAAGCGCCCAGCGTGTGGTGGTCATGTATGCAGGTGTGAAAGTTGAAGAGGCTGATGTCGAAAGGCTTTTTGAAAGACCGAGCCATCCTTATACGATTGCATTGATGCAGGCGCTGCCCGTGTTGGGGCGGAAAGAAAAATTTTTGCAAGAAATAAAAGGCGTGGTACCCGCTCCCTATCGTGACATCCCGGGGTGCAAATTTGCAGATCGATGCCCGGAAGTGATTGGACAGTGTTACAAAGAAAGTCCCAAACTAAGTGAAGTATACAAAGGCCATCTGGTTTCCTGCATCCGTAGAACAAAAAATGAATGATCTTTTGCTAGACGTTAATGATTTGGTTAAGTCTTTTCCCTTGAAAAAAAGAAAATTTTTTCAAGATACCCGCTACGTTTATGCCGTCGACGGCGTCAGCTTTTCCCTCAAAAAAGGCGAAACCCTGGGGTTGGTGGGGGAGTCGGGATGCGGTAAAACCACTGCCGGTCGTGCGATTTTGAGGCTCATTGAGCCAACCTCGGGGTCAATCAATTTTGAAGGACAAAATGTTGCCAGGTTTAGAGAACATGAGCTCAGGGCGTTTCGCCGCAACGCTCAGATGATTTTTCAGGACCCATTTGCTTCTCTAAATCCCCGCATGACGGTAGGAGATATAGTCGGCGAACCGTTGCTGGTTCACCGCATGGGTACAAAAGCGCAAAGAACCGATCAAGTTGCGGAGGTTTTGGAAAAGGTGGGCCTGGAAGCAGATTACATGAAGCGCTTTCCGCATGAATTCAGCGGGGGGCAGCGCCAGCGAATCGGCATTGCCCGGGTACTTACGCTGAATCCCAAACTCATTATTGCGGACGAGCCGGTTTCAGCTTTAGATGTGTCCATTCAGGCGCAGATCATCAATCTATTGGTAAATTTACAGGACGAATTCCACCTGTCTTATCTGTTCGTTTCCCATGATCTGGCCGTTGTCGAGCACATATCCGATCGAGTGGCGATCATGTACCTGGGAAAAATTGTAGAAATTGCGCCCGGTCAATCTATTTACAGCAAGCCTCGTCATCCTTATACCCAGGCGTTGCTGTCTGCCATTCCAATTCCGGATCCCAAATCCGCCGCGCAGCGAACGATCCTGCAGGGTGACATCCCCAATCCCGCAAATCCGCCGTCGGGCTGTACGTTTCGGACCCGATGTCCACACGCCATGAAAGTCTGTCGCCAGGAAATCCCTGAAATGACTGAAGTCAGTCAAGCGCATTACGCGGCCTGCCACCTCATCTAAAATTAGCATAAAAAAGCCGGTAAGTTGATTTGTTTCATATGTTTTCTGTTTTAATAAAAAAACGCAGCATCCTGGGTCCGCTTATGCGAAATGGAGTTCGTCTGATGGTCACTCGAAGTTTTCCCTTCACCTAGCCTGGAACCGAAAAAGTCTTCATTGCTTGGCCACAATTCTAATTTGAAAACTGATGAGATCAAAAACGAGGTGCATTCCAAGGTTTTCAAAAAACCGGGTTGACCCGTAGATTACGTTCCAACGGGTTCGATCAATATCGAAATGCGCTTCTGCAACCAGTTCATTGTCACCGCTATGGGTTATCGCTGTTGCAAAAGAAAGATTTGCTTTCACACCTCTCAGAGTCAAAGTTCCCTCTACTTCATAATTCGGCAGGCTCAGATAGGGCTGTTCGGCGAGTTTGCCTCCGTTAATGATAAATTTTGCTGTCGGAAAAGCCTTTACCAGAAAGAAATCATCTGATTTTAAGTGCGACACCAGCACCGGTTGCAGCTCATCGCCTTTCAGGTTGATATTTTCGATCGAATCCATATCAATTTCAACAGCACCTGTCATGTTGCCGTTTTCGATTTGAATCTGCCCATTGGAAATGCGGACGGTCCCGAAATGTTTGGTATTGGGATTTCGGCCGAACCACTCAATCATACTTTGGTCCGCATCGACTTGATATTCACCTTCGGGCAGTAGCAGCCGGGTCCCGGGATCGCCGGCGATCTCTGCGGATTCACCTTCCAGCGGATAGCCCAGCGCGCGCCAGGACTCGATACCTCCTTTTAAAATCACAATCCGCTGATACCCGTCCAATCGAAGCTTTTCAGCTGCAGTTAAGGCATCCATGGAGCGCTCGCTCGAGCCATAAAGAACGATTTGTGCATTTTTATCTTCTGTGATTGATTTCATTTGATCCAGAAAGGTGACTTCGAAAACACATGCGTTCCGGGCACCCGGCAGATGAACCTTTTGAAAATGAATACCGGCCAGTGTATGGATCAGAAAGAAGGATTTTTTCTTTTCTATCCACGCCGACAGCTCTTCAGGCGTCACATAATGAAACTCAATGTCATTGCTCATACCTTACCCTCCTCATCTGTATGATGAATCGTTTTTTCAAAAATGATCGATCATTATGAAGTGATGTCAGTAAGACAGTCGCCTGCTCGCCGGTGGTGGCCAAACCGCAGGCGGGCTCCTTTGGCCAGCATAACGACATTGTTAAAAAGCTGCTGGCGCTCGATGTTGGCAACGCCAAATGTCATCTGGGGCTGATGATCGATAAAGACGACAGCCGAGTTGCCAGCGGTAATCAGACCGCCGTCAGTGTGTGAAAGTATATTCGCCATTTATGTATCCTCCATATATGTTTAAAAAGAAGTGCTTATTTTTTCATTTGTTTCAAACCTCCAATTAACGTTAGCGAGAAGATCCGCATTCCCCTTAAAATCCGATTGCAATTCGGGAAGACGGCCCTCGATCTCACTTCGCATAGGTTCGTATTGATCCGGTAGTTGCAGTCCATGTCCTAAATTGTCATAAGCTTCATCTACGGTAAAACCCGGCGGATCGGTTGCGATTTCAAAAAGAACGCCGCCCGGCTCATGAAAGTATATCGATTTAAAATATTTGCGGTCTCGAATCGGTGTCACGGAAAAGCCGTTATCCATTAATGATTGCTGCCAGTATTTCTGCTCATCGTCTGTCGGTGTTCGAAAAGCAATGTGATGTATGGTTCCACCACCCTGCCGTCCGTTTTCGGCCTGCTCGTCAATAACCACATCATAAAATTGCCCGATAGAATCATTACGCTTCATCTTGAAACGATAGCGATTTCCTTCTTTATCGTGAAGCGTCATTCCCATAAAGTTTACCAATAGCGACCGGGTCTCTTGCAAAGATTTCAACATGGCGCTTGCCGAATGCAGCCCCGCAATACGGTGGGCAGACAAATCCGAATTACAACTCCGAATTGAAGTCGAGCCAACTGTTGGTGTGACGATCAATTCCAGGGTAAGGCCTTCAGGGTCTTCAAATTGGATGATTTGATCACCGAAGCGTTTGTCTTCTTTGGTTGCAATACCATGCATCTTAAGTCTATTGCGCCAGTAGTCAAGGGAACCCATTGGGATTGAGAATGCAACAGATGTGACCATACCGGCGCCGGATTTACCGCGTGGCAAGTTTTCCCATGGAAAAAAGGTGATTATGGTCCCCGGAGCGCCTGCCGCATCTCCGTAATATAGATGATAGGTGTATGGGTCGTCAAAATTGACGGTCTTTTTCACCAATCGCAGACCCAAAACGTTTTGATAAAAAGCCAAATTTTCAGAAGCCGATGATGCGATGGCTGTTATATGGTGTATTCCACTAATTTTGGAATTGTCATTCATTTTAAGCTCCTTAATTAATATCTTTACGACAAGATAAATTTAAATGTCATGTGTTGCCCGATTCCAGTGATTCGGCAAAAATACCGATTTTTTTCAGTAGTCGAACGAGCTCATTGCGCTCTTTGTCAGATAAGACTCTGGCAATGTTTTCAAGATTTTTTGAATGTTTCGCGTATGCTGCCTTTATCGTTTTGCGCCCTTTTTTTGTTAGATGCACGTAAAAGCAGCGCCCATCAGACGGATCTTGAATTCGCTTAACCAGACCCTTATTTTCCATCCGATCAATAGCAGCCGTCATGGATCCGCTGGTCAGGAGCACCTTTTCGCCTATTTGATTGATGGGCAAGGGGCCTTTATGCAGCAGGGCTTCCATGATGGTAAAATCTGACAAGCCAAGGCCGGTTTGAGCAATGCTGGCCCGATCGACTTTTTCAACGGCTTTGGCGGCCTTCCATAATACCAATCGAATGTAAGGTCCGGTTTCCATAAAGGTAAGTTAGTCGTTAATATCTTGATGTCAAGATATTTAGCGAATATATTTACACCTCAGCCATTATTTCACCCAACGTATTCGATAAGGTAACGAAATTTGGCTTGATAAACTGAGACAAGGCTAAGTGACATTGAAAATTAAATGGTAAAAAACCGTCTTAGAAAACGGTCTTAATCTGCCGGTTTTCCGCCAAAACTGACGCCTGCGCTTATTTTCTTGCTGATCCGCCATTGACCGGAACCCTCAATTTCTGATATTAAGGCAGTGCGGCCTCGTGTGTTGGCCAAATATAAAAGGAGAAATGGTGATGGCCTCAATTCGTATGGATGAAAAGTTCAGAAGAGCAGCGGAAGTGATCTGCAAACAGGGAATGGTGCAGTTTCCGGTCAGTGATACCGCAATTGCCATCGTCATGGCGGTTGTCGGGGACAATGAAGAAGAGCTTGATCTGATATATGCCTTCCGGGAAAAGCCCTCGCAAACAACCGAGCAGCTGGTGGAATCCAGCGGGTTTACGGCCGCTAAAGTCGAGCAGCTGGCAACCCGTCTTGCCGCCAAAGGGCTTGTTTTCAATCAGCCCAGTTCAGCCGGGATCATGATCTACCGGCTGCTGCCGCTGATGCTGGTGGGCGTGATGGAATATAAATTCATGGTGCCGCTAACCGGCAGTCAGGAAGAAAAGGACCTGGCGCAGTTGTTCGAAAAACTGCTGGCCGAGCTGCGGGAGCAGATTCAGGGCAATTACGACGCCCTGGCACCGTTGTTCAACACGGCCCCGGCGACGGACCGCACCGTACCGACCCGGGTCACGGAAGACGGCGGTCCGGTCAAGATCATCCCGGTTGACCGCAGCGTGGAAGTACCGGAAGAGTTCATCCTGCCCAGCCAGACCGTGGAGGAAATCATCAACAAGTTCGATGATATTGCCGTCGGCCACTGCTTTTGCCGCCAGCGGCGAAGTCTGCTGGGGCACCCCTGCGATATCTCGGCGCCGACCTTAAACTGCTTTACCTTCGGCAAATCGGCCCGCCACACCGCAGCCCAGGGATTCGCCAAAAAAGTCAGCCGGGAAGAAGCCCTCAAAATTATGAAAGAGGCCGAGCAGGCGGGTCTGATTCACAAGGCCTTTCATCCGGGCTCCCGGGAAAACAGCCCTGAGACCAGCATCTGTAACTGCTGCAAGGATTGCTGCGACACTTTCGAGTTATGGCGCAGCGGCACATTGCCGATGATCAACTCTACCTACTACCTGTCGGTGATCGACGAAGAAGCCTGCACCGGCTGCGGGATATGTGTGGAGCGCTGCCCGACCGATGCCATTGTGCTCAATGCCGATAATGTGGCCGAGCGGGATGAGAACGCCTGCCTGGGCTGCGGGGTCTGCTCCCATTTTTGCCCTGAGGAAGCCATATCGCTTCAGGAAGGGCTGCGTCGTGTATTTGTCATGCCGCCGCGATTGCGCCAAGCCTTTCTCTAAAATTTTTTCCTCACATCTAAATAAAAAGACCGGATATTACATCCGGTCTTTTGGGCTAGCTATATTTTAAAGCATTTTATGTCAGCAGCAACTTTCAAATCGGCAGCTCGACATCTCTGAGCTGTCACAGCAGTATGTTCCGACAACACAACCGCAAGCGTCTACGACATAATAACAGCAGGATTTTGCTGCAGACTTATCGCTTTTTTTCTTATTATCTTTTTTACTCATAATTTCACCTCCCAATTCGTCCGCATCTTTTCTCAGCTGGATCTCATTGTGAAGCAGACCGTTATTCGCTCGTAAATCAATCACCGGATTCAACAAGCGCGTTTGAGGTGCAAAATAAAACAACTTTTTGTTTCAGGCAAAAATGCCTGATAAAAATAAGATAATTACGATTTATTGCCAGTCAAATTACAAGCTATCTCAAAAATGCATCTAACACTCAATAACTGCGTTAAAAGCCTCCCTAAAATGCTCACAAAGTGTATGCTGCGCTTTTGCTTCGGCTTTTGCCTTGTTCTTGAGCGTAATCTACTATTTTTGAGATCGCTTCTAGTCCATTTGAAATCAAAATCTCTTGTGTATGTGAGTTGGGGTTATGATTTAAGTTGAAGTTTATCATGTAGGACAAAAGCGGACATAACGAAGCTACCCGGTCTTACACGAAAATCAGCAAGGCGCTGATAGCGGCCTGGGATTGGCAGCCTTATCTTTTATTCATTAGAAGAAGGCACCTTTATCAAACTCTCAGTGTTTATAACAAGGAGGCTTAAAATGAAAAAGCTAATTTTATGTGGTCTAGTTGGTGCATTGGCCATGCTATTGGCAAATATTCCGATAGATGCCCAGGCGATGGATAGCGGTATGATGAGCGGCGGTGGCTACCGCGGTTATGACATGGGACCCGGGATGATGCGCTACGGAGGCTATCAGGCACATGGTATGGGCTCGAGCATGATGGGCCCCAGCGGAGAAAATGGTTTACAGCGCAATCAAAATCGGGCCTATCTAGATAAAAATGGGGCAGAGAGAATTTTTGAAGATTATTTAAAATCCGAACACAACCCCAATTTAAAGTTGGGAAAAATCAAAGATGAAGGGTCCTTTTTTGAGGCCGACCTGGTAACCCGAGACAATTCTCTGGTAGACAAGTTAATCGTGGATAAAGATACCGGCCATCTGCGTTCCATTTACTAACCTGTCGGGTTCCCTGGAGGCCGAAAGGCCTGCCAGGGAATTTTTTCTGGGACTCATTTGCAGCCGAAGCTTTAGTTAAATTGTGATGGATCTGAAAGATGAGATTTCTGGGGCCATTCAATTCACCAGACGCAGCAAAATATTTTAAATTCACCTACATGGTGATAATAACGCTTCTTTTATCAGCAGTTGTTTTTACACCGGTTTTTATCACGAATCACCTGTTGCTGTTTAAAAAGTACGTCATAGAAGAAGATGCTGTAGAGGCGGTATTCATCATCATCCTTCTTTTGATTGCCTATACCGTATCCAATATTTACAAAAAAGAACTGAAGAAATTCCGGCAGCAGACCCGCAAATTAATCCGGGACAACTGCGATTTGTCGAGCAAGCTTAATGATGCGTTTAAATATATTGGCGGTGTAAATGTTCAAATCCAGCAAATTCGGTCTATTTTTTGCGGACTCAGAAGGTATCCGACGACCGAAAATGCATTTAAAAAGGATTTGACTCTATTTGCCCGCAAGGTGCTGGGAATTGTAAACGCCGACTGGGTTATGATCAGGATTATATGTCAAAGCAATTTAAGAACAATGAAAGAGCATCTTGAATCCAGGAAAAATCGGAAATTTATATGCAAAGGAATCAGCAATAAAGCCATCGTGGCTAACCGTTCGATTGAAGGATACAGCATCGTTGCATCCAGCCGCTATAATTCGGTGATTATGGGTGTCTGTGTTTTTCCCAAAAAAAGCCTGGACGAAGAAGAAAAGATTCTCGCAGAAGCCATCACCAATCAAATTGAAATGCTTTATCTTATCTTCATTTCCCATCAGGCCCTCGAGATTTATCCCGACCGCATAGCCGTTAGACAACATTCAGATAAGAATTGACAAAGCGAAAATGCATAGATGACATTTAAACATAGCTGCGATCTTATCAAGAAAACCAGCAATTATTCTACTGTTATTTCTAAATCCCCAGAAACATCTTGATGGTGACAAAAAAAATGAGGAGCCCGGTTATATCAACGATGGTTGTCAAAGTCGGGCTGGCGACCACGGCCGGATCCAATTTCAGTTTCGCGGCTGTCAGCGGTAGCAGCGCCCCGATCAGGGTGGCCGTTATCACCTGAAGACCCATGGCGGTCGCTATGGCCGCATTCGCGGTTTGATGACGGAAAGTATCTCGGCGATGTGTTGTGGCGAACACTTCGCCAAGGCTTCGGCAACTCTGGCGGGGTGAATGGAACTGGATAGCTTTTGAATGCCTGCGATATTTTTTGTCTGACTTAATTTTTTGAGTTTCTGGGCAAGCATTGGATGGATCATGGCTCACCTTTCATCCGTATTTACGATACCGTCCTGTGGCTATGATATTTCGACCTGAACGTAACCGGACTGCCCGCTTTTATGATTGATCGCCAGCAAGATGAACTTGCGATGGTGGGGCATGGACGTCATCAGCTCGTTAAAGCTATCCACTCCTTGCACAGGATGATCATCTAAGCCGACAATAATATCACCCACCTCGAACCCGGCTTCACTCATCGGGCCTTTGGGGTCGAGCCATTGAATCGCAACCCCTTCCGGCAGCGGCAGCCCATAATCTTCGGCCTCTGCGGGGGTCAGCGGCCTGACCACGACACCCAGCCGGTCCTTTAGTTTCGCAGCGACCGCTTTTCTGGCGATAGCCAGGTCAGCTATAGTAAGTGATATCTCCTGTTTTTTGCCGTTCCGCCAGACACCGATTTTCACCTGCTGACCGATCGCTGAGCTGGCCACGTCGTTACGAAAGGCGGAGGCATCTGCAATTTGATGGTCTTGATAGGTGATAATGACATCGCCTTTTTTGAGTCCGGCCTTGTCCGCCGGTCCACCTTTTTTGACCTCCGCAAGCAGAGCGCCTTTGGGAACCGCTAAACCAAACGATTTCGCCAGGTCCGCTGTGAGGTCCTGAGCATTGACGCCCACCCATCCACGCTCGACTTTGCCGTGAGCGATAAGGGCCTTGGCGACATGGGCGGCCATATTGCTGGGAATGGCAAATCCGATTCCTTCGAAACCACCCGATTCGGAGGCAATCACGGAGTTGATGCCGATGACCCGGCCGTCAAGCGTCAGCAAGGGTCCACCGCTGTTGCCCGGATTGATGGCGGCGTCGGTTTGTAAAAAATCCTGATAGCCGCCGGGGTCCGTGATTCCGGTTCGATGTTTGGCGCTGATAATTCCCTGTGTAACCGTCTGGTCGAGTCCCCTGGGCTCACCGATGGCGACCACCCATTGACCGACTCTGGCCCTGTCTGAATTTGCAAAGGTTAAAAAAGGCAGTGGTTTTTCAGCGTTAATTTTAATTACACCCAAGTCTGTTTTAGGATCCACGCCGACTACAGTGGCAGGATATTGGGTTCCATCGGATAAGGTCACCTCAATCTGGGTGGCCCCCCCGACCACGTGATAGTTGCTCAGGATATGTCCCTGGGCATCGATGATCACACCCGTGCCGAGGCCGATTAACTCTCTTTGAAGCTTTTTGGGCATATCTTTGGGGAGGCCGAAAAAGCGACGGAAAAACGGATTGTCTTTGTAAGCATAAAAGGGATTTGCTAATTCCTGCTTTTCTTTTACAACGATGTGCACCACGGAAGGGATGGCTTTATCCGCCACCTGTTCTATGGCAGTGCCCAGCGCGGTTGACAATTGCGGGCTTTGACTCACCTGCAGAGATTGCCCTTGAGACGATTCCGTTGAATCCGCTGATGTCATGCCAGGTGCCGGCTGATGTTCGCACGCCGTAAAAATCCATGTGCATGCAAAAGCCAACAGCAGCGCTGACGTCATCTTCTTGAAAAATGGAGCAGGTATACGATGAGATATTAACAATCGGTTCAACATATTAACCTCCTTGCTGCGTCTCTTATTTGTTTCTGTTGATATCATCTTTAGACCGTGGGCGCTGCATGATGATG
>JASFPY010000021.1:0-12507 GCA_050115755.1 Desulfobacteraceae bacterium
GCCGTGGTTGGGATTGACGAGAAAGTACTGATGGCTTCCCGCCCGGAGTACTATAAAATGAAGTTTGAAAAGCTTTTTGAATCCAATGATTATTTACCCGCATCGCTTGTGGCAGAGGAAGCGGATGGAAGGGTGGTGGGCTTCGTGATGGGGGAGCTCTATATGGGAGAATATGGTATTTTCCGGGAAGAGGCCAGCCTGGATACCATCGGCGTTGATCCCAATTACCAGCAGAAGGGTATTGGCGGGCAGTTGATTAATGAATATATAGATCATTTGAAAAAGCTCGGCGTGCAGAAAGTAAACACGCTGGTGGACTGGAATGATTCCAAACTGATACATTTCTTTAGCACCAACCAATTCAGCCCTTCCAAAACCATTAACCTGGAACGAAGCCTTTGATTTCGGTGAGGGATTGGTGACGGCCCTCAGATGTGAAAACAGGCATAGCATTGGGGTGTTTAAGGGAATAACAAAGTGCCGGTTTGAATCAGCTTTTTTTATGGTAATGCAAAATGGCTTCAACCAGACCGGGTATGGTGTAGTCTTCAGCGGTGATATGAACATCAAAGCCGAGTTTTTTTGCGGTATCGGAGGTAATCGGGCCGATGCTGGCGATGGTGACTCCCTTTATCAGTTTAGTAAAGTTTTCTGCCGGCAGCAGCGCTTTGAAATTTTTGACCGTTGACGAACTGGTAAATGTGATCAGGTCAATGTGGTTGTCTTTGAGGTTTTGCACCAGATCATCCGTGTTTTCAGCTTCTTTTAAGGTCTCGTAGGCCGCAATTTCGTCCACGGCGGCTCCCATTTTTTTCAGTTCTTTCGGTAAAATCGGTCGGGCTTCTTTGGCGCGCGGCAGGAGGATTTTTTTGTCCTTCAATTTGACCTTGGCAAATGCTTCGACCACCGATTCCGCCCGGTAGGTTTGCGGTACAATATCGCTGGTCAAACCATATTCAAGCAGTTGTCCGGCGGTGGCCGGACCGATGGCCGCTGTTTGCATGCGGCCCAGGGCGCGGACGTCTTTGCCGGCAGCAAATAGCTGCTTGAAGAAATAAATGACGCCATTCACACTGGTAAAAACGATCCAATCATATGCGGATAAGCTTTCAACGGCCTTTTTGAGGGGTTGGGAATCTGTGGGTGGCACTATTTTGATAGTCGGATATTCGAGGCATTCGGCGCCCTGATCTGAAAGCAGCTTGACCAGATCGCTGGCCTGCTGCCGTGCCCGGGTCACCACAATGCGCTTGCCCAGCAGGGGTCGGCTTTCAAACCATTTCAGCGATTGGCGCAAATTGACGACATCCCCAACCACGATAATAGCGGGCGCCTTCAAGGCAGCTGCCCGGGCCTTTTCGACAATTGTCCCCAGCGTTCCGCTGACTGTTTGTTGGCGGGGGGTCGTTCCCCATCGAATCAGCGCAACCGGTGTATCCGGCGGTTTGCCGTGGTCGATCAGGTTTTTTGTGATATTGGGCAGGTTTTTGACGCCCATGAAAAAAACCAGTGTTCCAATGCCGGTCGCCAGAGAAGACCAGTTAATGCCGGTTTCTTCTTTAGCCGGATCTTCATGGCCGGTAATAAAGGCAACGGTGGAGGCCAATTTGCGATGGGTGAGCGGAATACCGGCATAGGCTGCAGCTGCTATCGCGGACGTAATACCGGGCACGATTTCAAATGAAATGCCGGCGTTGAAAAGCACCTCGGCTTCTTCGCCGCCACGGCCAAATATATACGGGTCCCCGCCTTTCAGGCGGCAGACAATGCCGCCGGATTTTGCTTTTTGCACGATCAGTGCATTGATCTCGTCCTGGGAAAGGGTGTGATCGCCGCCTTTTTTGCCGACATAGATGAGTTCGGCGGATTTGCGGGCGTATTTTAACAGAGCAGGGGAGGCCAAGTAATCGTAAATGATTACATCCGCACTCTGAATACACGCTCGGCCATGAACCGTGATAAGGCCGGGGTCTCCAGGCCCGGCGCCGACCAGATATACTTTAGCTTTCATCGCCCTCGAATGCCAATGATTTGAGTTTTGCCAGAATTTTATCCGCTCCCCTGACAAGTAATTCTTCAGCTAGATCGATACCGATGGTTTCAGGCGAATCCAGTGGCCCGCTTTTTTCCCCTTTGATTACCAGGGAGCCGTCAAGTTCCGCGACCAGTCCGGTTAAGACCAACTGATTTTCGCTGATTCGGCCGTGTCCGGCGATGGGTACCTGACAGCCGCCCTCGAGCCGGTTGAGAAAGGCGCGCTCTGCGGCAACCGCTGCCCGGGTGGATGCATGATCCAGGGATGTCACCAGGGGACCAACGACAGGATCGTCTTTTCGCGTTTCGATACATAGTGCGCCCTGGCCGATAGCAGGCAGCATGATGACGGGGTCCAGATACTCGCTAATTTTGTGTTCAAGATTCAGCCGTTTTACGCCTGCAGCTGCGAGCACCAGGGCATCAAAATCTTCGGATTCGAGTTTTTTGAGCCGTGTATCCAGGTTTCCGCGGATGGATCGGATAACGATATCCGGCCTTGCGTGTTGCAGCTGGGCGCCACGCCGCAGGCTGCTGGTGCCGATAACGCTGCCGGCAGCCAGTTCGCGCAATCCGGCACCGTTGCGGGATATGAAAACATCGACCGGGTTTTCTCGTTCGGGGATTGCACCGATACACAGACCCTGAGGGATTTCAGACGGCATATCCTTCATACTGTGTACCGCAATATCGATGCGCCGGGCAAGCAATGCCCGCTCGATTTCTTTTACGAAAAGGCCTTTGCCGCCAACTTTGGCGAGGGGCACATCCAGAATTTTATCTCCCTGGGTTTTTATAACAATAAGCTCAACAGGAGTTGATGGATTTTTTTTTTCAAGGGCTGATTTGACCCAGTTGGCCTGCCATCGCGCCAGTTTGCTGCCACGGGTTCCGATCTTGATGGGATTGTTCATCGCGGCTAGTGACTGCAGCCGGCGCAGCTGGTCGCTGAGCAGCCGCTGCAGGAGGATGTCCCGGCTGAGCTGGCCAGAGTTTCCCCGCCACTGCCTTTGGAAACAAACCCGCAGGTGGACATCAATTTGGACACTTTTTTACTCTTACAGGAAGGGCAGTCCGGTTTTTCGCTGCCAAATACCAGGTATTCGAAATTTTGGTCGCAGTTTTTACAGTGGTATTCGTAGATGGGCATATAAATATTCTCCCGCTGCTTGCTAAAATCGATCGTATAGGCTCAAAGCACCAAGCGAATAGATAATCATCAACACTCTAAAATCAAGCAGGAGCCAGGCCTTATTATGGTAAAATCAGCAGAAAACATACAATAAACATGAAATCCGCCACAGTGTCAACCCTGTGAAGATTGTTCACCGCTTTGAGCGCACACCTGTGGCAATGCATTATCCGAGTTGCTCAATCACTCCCGCCGCTATTAATGGCAGCATGATTTCATGATGGCCGACAAGATTGATCCCCTTGCCGCCTCTGGCTGTCGGGCGGCTGATGACATTGGTCAGGGGCCGATAATGGGTGACCATGTCCAAATTTACCGTAGTGAAATGATCCAGTTTGTGGCCCAGGTTTCGAACCAGGGAGACGGCCTTTAAAAATATTTCCGGTAAAACGACGGCTGATCCCACATTCAGATACACGCCCTGTTGAAGTGTGGCCACCACAGATGAAAATAAACGGAAATCGCGGTGCGTTGCGCTGCCTGTCCGGGCGGCATCAAACTGGGGATGCATGTGAATAATATCGGTTCCGATTGCCACATGTACGGTGACCGGAATTCCCAGACGAAAACCGGCGGCCAGGATGCTTTGCTCACGAAACGGCAGTTTTTTTTCCTGAATGGCGCGTCCCACCGCCTTTCCCAGGCCGTCTGAATTCTGCCGAGATCCAGCAAGCGCTTTTTCCAGAAAGACGCCGGTATCCTCGGCCATTCCAAACGAGCCATCATCAATCGCCGCGGCAACATCCTCTGAGGTGTGTCCTGCCATGGCCAGTTCGACGTCGTGGATAATGCCGGCGCCGTTCATGGCCACGCAGGTGACGATGCCGCGCTCCATCAGATCGATGACCACCGGGCTGAGCCCCACTTTTATCACATGGGCGCCCATTGCCAGTATAATCGTTTTGTTATTGCCGGCAGCCTGAGCCATAGCGGCGATTACGGATCGGAGGTCACTGCCGGCTAAAATATTGGGCAGGCCACTCAGAAAATCCTTAAAAGATGCGCCTTTTTGGCCGGTTTTTGCAAAATCCGCGGTGCTGACCTTGCTGTGTCTCTCCGACAGAGAATAGGTTTTTATTTTCGAGAGGTCTACGGGTATGAACTTCTTCACCATGGTTCCATCCATTTAATATTTTTACGCAAAAAGCGTGCGTTCGACCAGCTCGCATAAGATGTGGCCCAGGGTGATATGGGCTTCCTGAATCAGGGCGGTATCATCCGACGGCGCTGCGAAAACCAGCTGTGCGCTATCGGCAAGCTTTCCGCCGCGGCCGGTCAATGCGATTGAAAATAATTTTTTTTCATTTGCCGCTTCGATGGCCTGTATGACGTTTTTAGAATTTCCGCTGGTGCTCAGGCCCCAGGCGATATCTCCTTTTCTGCCCAGCGCTTCGATCTGTTTCGAAAAGATATCATCGAAATGATAATCATTTCCAATGCTTGTGAGTATTGATGTGTCGGTCGTCAGAGCCAGAGCCGCCAGGGGAGGGCGCTCAATTTTGAAATGATTGACAAATTCCGCTGCCAGATGCTGGGCATCGGCGGCGCTGCCGCCGTTTCCGAAAATTAAAATTTTATTGCCGGATTTGACACAGGTTGCCATTTTTTCAGCAGCACGAATAATGTGATCGATATGTTTTTCAATAAATTGGCGCTTGACTTGAATACTTTCCTCAAGATGTTGCAAAATAATTGTTTTCATACTCCGTCCCTTCAGAATAGAGAATGGAAGTATTTTCAAAACCCATCAAAGGCTCAATGCCTGTGTTGTCCCGCACAAATAGAAAACTTAAACGATTAACAAATTTATGATGCTTTGGCCGGTAATTGTTTTTTAATTTGCCTTATCAGCGCCGATGTGTCCTGGCCCAGAAACTCGGCTTTCTTAAACTGCTTTAACGCATCGGTCAGGCGGTTTTCCTTCAGATAAAGCTGTCCCAATCGATAGCGAAAAAGACCATTCTCAGGGGAAAGACGGACACTTTCCTGGCAGAACATCAAGGCGATTTCCTGATTTTCTTCACGTTCATCAAACAGGTATCCCAGCGCCGACAGGGAGGCTGCATCACTGGGATTATATTTGATCGCCTTGGTATAGGCCGAGATTGCAGCTTCAACGTCGCCGATGGCCGTGTAGCATTCGCCCAGATATCGAAATACCGCACCCGATTTTGGTTCCAGCTCTGCGGCATGTTCAAGGAATTTTTTTCCGCTTTCGGGTTGGTCTATTTCCATAAGCAGTCTGCCGGTTTGAAATGCCACTTCAAATACATTCGGATCGATGGTGTTGGCTTTCAAAAAAAGATCGAGAGCTTTACGGTGATCGCCGGCCAGCATGTTGGTAAATCCAAAATTGTACCAGGGCATTACCGCTTTTGGCTTCAGTTTTAAGGCGATCTTAAATTCCTTTTTGGCCTTTTCATAGTCTCCCATCAGGCCATAGCATACACCCAGACTATTATGAACATTGATGTTGGACGGATCCAATTTCAAGGCCAGTCGAAATTCTGAAACAGAGCCTTTGATATCGCCTTTATCGAACAGCCGATCACCGCTGATGTTTAAACTAACGGCGTCAAAGATTGCCTTGCTGCCGGGTCCGAAAAAGGTTGCATGATCCAATGCCTTGAGGGCGTTGGTCAGTATCTCTGCCGGTTGATAGCTAAGCGTTGGATATTCGGCAATGCCGGCGCTTACGGGGATCCCCGTCTGTTTTATCAGCTTATCTTGAAAATTCCGGACCAGTTTGAGGCACTGGGATGCATTTTTGTCTTCAAAAAAGGCTCCGAACAAACCTGAATTTATCAGCCCCCAGCTGCCTTTGTGTTTTTTACAAAAATCATCAAAGAATGTTGCGACCTTTTGATGCGCATCAACCGGATCGGGTTTCGGATTTTTTTTATGGGAACGGGCCTTAGCATCGATCTGGAAAACCAGCCAGGCAAAATTGGCGGTCGAAGACAGCTGCTGCTCTGTATGATCGATAAATGCATGTCCACTGAGTAGACCGGGGTAAACGGATTGGATCGCCTTTTGAATGCGGGCGGGTATGTAAATCCGCTTCTTCTGCGGACCTTCGGCTTCAGCTTTAGAATACAGAAAATGACGTGTAGATTCCCGGTTGTGATAGAGCTGTGGCGGTTGCTTTCGCATTTTCAGGCTTTCTTTATCAGGTCTTCAAACGCATTTTCGATAGTTACCAATTCGTCCTGCTGGATGGTTCGGGGATCCATGACATACCAATCGTCTTCAATTCTGGCAATGATCGGTGGGTCGTTGTATCGCATCCTTTTTTCGAGGGTATTGGGGGATATCCCCTTAATCCGGACAGCGACACATAAACTGGGAAGTTCCATAAGGGGAAGTGCGCCCCCGCCGGTTTTGGAGGATCGCTCCAGAAGCCGGATGTGCATCCGGGGCCCCTTAATTTTTGTTAATCCATCCGCCAGATGCCTGGCTCTTTTTTGAATCTCCTCCAGGGGCAGCATAATCGCACGCAGGGTGGGGATGATACGAGATGCTTTTTCTTCATCGCGGTACAATCGCAGGGTGCTTTCCAAAGCGGCGAGGGTAAGTTTGTCTATTCGCAGCGCCCGGGTGATCGGATTTTTCTTAATCGGGTCAATGGCCGCCTTTTTGCCGACGATTATCCCGGCCTGCGGCCCGCCAAGCAGCTTGTCGCCGCTAAAGGTAACCACATCGGTTCCAGCAGCCACGGATTCCTGAACGGTGGGTTCTTTTACCAGGCCGTATTTTGAAAAATCGATAAACGTTCCGCTGCCCAAATCCTCCATGACCGGCAATTCGTTTGCGGCGCCCAGATTCACCAGATCACGCAGGGCAACTTCGGCCGTAAAACCAACCACACTGTAGTTGCTGGTATGGACCTTGAGAAGTAGGCCGGTATTCGGACCAATGGCATTTTCATAGTCCTTTAAATGGGTGCGATTCGTCGTCCCGATTTCTTTCAAAATACCGCCGCTTTTGGCCATTACATCCGGTACCCGGAAGGATCCGCCGATTTCAACCAGTTCACCGCGTGAGACAATAACCTCCTTGCCGCGGGCGATCGTTTCCAGGCACAAAAGGACTGCTCCGGCATTATTATTGACGGCCAAGGCCGCCTCGGCACCACTAATTTCACAGATCAGATCTTCTACGCTGCTGTAACGGGAACCTCTTTTCCCGACTGTCAGATCATATTCCAGATTTGAATAGCGGCCGGCAACCGTTACCAGATTCTCTATGGCCTCGGGCGCCAGCAGTGATCGGCCCAGATTCGTGTGCACCACGACTCCGGTCGCATTGATCACACGTCTTAGGTTGGGTGTCATGGCAATGCTGACCGTCTGTTTTACCGCATCAATCATGCAGGAGTCCGTCAGACTGGATTGACTTATGGCGGGATCACCATTGAGAATTTCCTGGCGTTTGGAACTAATGACGCTGCGAATTGAATCGGCCACCACCTTTTGTGGAATGCTCTCCAAAGATTTTTCCTTTTTGGCAAGCTCCATAAGGTAATCCACACCCGGCAGCTGGCGCAAAAGCGCCTGTTGATCCGGGCTGATTTGCACCAGTTTCTTATTTTGTGACTTTGCTTTTGCCATGATCTTTTCGTTTTTTATTGGCCACAGACCCACACGGACTCAAACTAACTTATGTTCGGCCGATTTCGGCCTAACATAGACTGTCAATCGCTTCTCGATAAATTCTCTGCTTATCGTAATTTTTTATTATCGTCAAAATATTATATCGTGGTTTGTGTGTGTCTGTGGTTAATTATATTCAGTTTCCCGTCAGGGTAAAGTCCGGTGAAGACTCCAGTACGCTAAGCGGAATAAGATCGACAAGCTCCGGAAACCCGGAGATCGAGAGCCCAATGGTTTCCAGTCTGGTGGCCAGTGCATCGGTGTTGAGTCGTTCCAGCTCTAAACCGGTATGGAATCTGCTCATTAGAAGATCGGCCAGATAAACGATATGGACCAGCCCGTTATGCTGTCGGGCGTCTTCGGGGTTATGGTGATGTCTAATGGTTTCAACCAGAGACTCGGGAAAAGACCAGTTGATTGCCAGGCGTGCGCCCGCTTCAGTATGATCGATTCCGAGCACTTGTTTTTCAACTTCCGAGAAATTTTTTCCTTCATCATTTAATTGCCGATAAAATAGAGGAAACCCCGAGTTGACGTATTGATCCAGTACAACCTTTCCGATATCATGCAGCAAGCCAGCTGTGTAAGCGAGTGAAGGGTCTACTTTCCGGGTTATTTCAGCGAGTTTTTCGGCAATTACGGCTGTTCCGACTGCATGATGGTACATTCCGCCTTTACACAGAGAGTAGCCCATTCCGGCCTGGCCAAAGAAGTTATTCAACGAAGCTGAGATGACAAATTTCAGCAAAAGATCTTGGCCCAGCAGGACCAGTGCATGATCCAGCGACTCGATTTTTCTGCGTCTGGCAAATATCACCGAATTGCAAAGCTGTAAGGTTCTGGCACTGATGACCTGATCTTTTCGAATTTCTTCGGTTAAATTGCGGATGTCATAGAGCCCCTCGTTGATAATACGCAATACTTTTAACGCAATTTGCGGTATGGGCTTTAAATCCTTGGCAGATTGGCTGATTTCATTCGGTTCCGGTATTTTAATATCGGCACTGGCAGATAACCTGTCAAACCCGGCCGGCTCAATACGGCATTCCCACGTATTTAGGTTCAGGGTCAGGCTGCAGGTGAAAAAACCGCCGGTTTCCATCTTATCGACACGGATGCCCTCCGCAGCAATGATTTGCATGACCCGTTCGGCAGTTCGCCCGCCGATATCCAATTCGAGGTCGGAATTGTCCAACGGGCCCACGAGCGCACCGCCGGCGATGCAGGCCTTCATGTTTTCAGCCGATGCGCCTGCCTTTGCTAGCGCCTCTAAAAAAAGCGGAAAACCGGTGGATGCATATTTTTCCGGTTGAAAGGACCCCTCTATTTTCAGGGGTTCCGGGAGCAGGATATGGATAAGGCCGCCGACTCCGGCCACCGAATCATAGAGGGCCGCTCCAACACAGGTTCCCAGATATGCCTCCAGGACCACCGGTTTTTGGGTATCAACACAATAGGTTCCGGCAGCGATATGGTATCGATTGTCGTCCGGCATCAAGCGGTCTCAATGTTTAGTATTTATCTGTAAATATTAAAAATTTAGCATATATCATTATAAAGTCAATTCTTTCAATATATTTCTTAATATCTAAAGTCCTTCGAAGTAAATTTACTTTATGAATCAATTCATATAAGATAGCATTATCAATCCTTACCGGGTGTCTGGTGTCAGGTGTCAGGAAATTTGCTCATAGATCGTGGCCGGGAGGCTTGAAAGCTGGGAAGCCAGGAAGCCGGAAGGGATGAAGCTTTTGGGCCTTCAAGCAGCCAAGCTTCCCAACCCTCCAGCTATTTTGCTGACACCTGAACACTGAAACCAAATGATTTCGTCTCTTGCTACTAAACTGCCCGAAAGAGCCCAATTTAACTTGAGGACTTCATGAAACTCAAAGGGGGTTGAATGAAGAACATCCTGGTTACCGGCGGTTGCGGTTTTATCGGAACCAATTTCATTTATTACATGCTTTCCAACCCTGATTTTGATGGGCGGATTATTAATATCGATAAGCTGACATATGCCGGCAATCCGCAAAATCTGGCTGCTGCGGCGGATAAATTTTCGGAGCGCTACATATTTGTGAAGGCCGATATCTGTGACCAAAGCGCTCTGGAGGATATCTTTGGCAGCTATGAGGTCGATACGATCTGCCATTTTGCCGCTGAATCGCATGTCGACCGCTCAATCGTAAGCCCGGTTGCATTCATAAAGACGAATATCGAGGGGACCTTCTGCCTGCTGGAAGTTTTCCGCAGGCATCAGGATCGGATGATGCTGTTCCACCATGTGAGCACGGATGAAGTTTATGGCTCACTGGGTATGGATGGCCGTTTCACCGAAAAGACGCCTTACCGGCCCAACAGCCCTTATTCTGCTTCGAAGGCTGCTTCCGATCATCTGGTACGGGCATACCATAAAACCTATGGTTTACCGGTGACCATTTCCAACTGTTCAAATAATTACGGCCCCTACCAGTTTCCGGAAAAAATGATTCCGCTGATGATTTTAAACGCACTGGACAACAAGCCCCTGCCGGTTTACGGCCAGGGACTTAACGTGCGCGACTGGTTATATGTCACCGATCATTGCAAAGCGGTCTGGAAGATCATGAAAGAAGGCACCCGCGGCGAATTGTACAACATCGGTGGTCAGTGTGAGATGGCCAACATTGATCTGGTCAACCGGATCTGCGACACGATCGATGAAATGATGGGGCAGCCCGATCTGCCGCCGCGCCGGGAGTTAATCACGTTTGTCAAAGACCGGCCCGGTCATGACCTCAGGTATGCAATTGACTTTAGCAAACTGACCGCGGAATTGGGCTGGTTGCCGGATGAGTCTTTTGAAACCGGAATCCGGAAGACCATTCAATGGTATCTGGACAATCCGGAGTGGCTGGATCAGGTTAAAAGCGGAAAATATTATCAGTCCTGGATAAAGCAGCATTATAATGTTTGAAGCGTCACCATTGGAAAGCGGGTTCACGGATGCCGAATGCTCGATAAGCGGTGCCACATATCAAGCGGCGCAGGGCGCAAGGCAAAGGAATAAATCCGAAATCTAATATCTAAAATCCAAAATGATGAAAACGGGCAAAGACTGCATCATTTTTCCTCTGGATGTTGCCTCCCTTGAAGAGGCCAAGAAATATATTGAATTGCTGGCCGAGAAGGTGGGGCTTTTCAAGGTGGGATTGGAGCTGTTTATTCGGTGCGGCACCGAGGTTATTGATTTCATTCATTCCCGGGCTGCTGCCCGGGTATTTCTGGATTTAAAACTTCACGACATACCGGCAACGGTGGGTCGTGCCATGGCGGGCATCGCCGACCTAAACGTTGCTTTTGCCACGGTTCATGTTGGTGAGACTTCGCGGATGCTCGAAGCGGCCGTCGAGGGCAGCAGCGGGAAAGTGGGTATTCTGGGGGTTACGGTTCTAACCAGTGTTTCCGCAAAGAATCTGGAATCAGCCGGTTATCGTCCGGCTTTTTCTGGAGACATGCGCTATCTGGTTCTACAAAGAGCACAACAGGCCCATGAAGCCGGTTGCGCCGGGGTGATTTGCTCAGGCCATGAAGCCGGTCAGATTAAGGAAAGATTCGGCAAAGATTTTCTTGCAGTTTGCCCGGGGATTCGTCCGTCGTGGGCGGTCACCGCAAAAGAGGATCAACGACGCATTACAACGCCCGCACAGGCCGTAACTTTCGGTGCGGATTATCTGGTGATTGGCAGACCCATCCGGGATGCGGAGGATCCCCGCCGGGCGGCTGCTCGAATTGCTGAAGAGATTGAAGCGGTACTTCTAAAACATAAAGAAATAACGGAAAAGTGTGACTCCGAGTATGACCGCACCCACCAGTAAAGCAAAAAACATCTGGTCTCGGCTAAATTTTTTCATCAAGCTACCTTGTCAAGTTCAAAAGCAGAATGCAGCACCCGCACGGCCAGTTCGGTGTATTTTTCCTCGATAATACAGGAAATTCGAATTTCAGAAGTACTGATCATTATGATGTTGATGTTTTCCCTGGCGAGGGCGTTAAACATTTTGGATGCCACCCCCGAATGATCCTTCATGCCCACCCCGATAACCGAAACTTTCGCAATATTCTCATCACCGAATACGTCTTCTGCGCCGATATCTGCGGCGATCTTTTTTTGCATCTCAAGTGCCTGTTTAAAACTGGCTTTCGGAACGCTGAATGTTAAGTCCGTCTGGCCTTCAGCTCTCGTGTTTTGAATAATCATATCCACGACAATACCGGCATCGGCTATCGGTGTAAAAATTTTGGCTGCAATGCCGGGCCTGTCCGGTACTTTTTTTAAGGTAATGCGAGCCTGGTCTTTGTCGTGGGTTACACCGGATACGACCAGACGCTCCATGCCGGAATTTTCATCCACTACCATTGTTCCCTCCTCTTGACTAAATGACGATCTAACGTGCACGGGAATTTTGTATTTTTTAGCAAAGCCCACCGAGCGAATTTGCAGCACCTTCGCTCCCAGGCTGGCCATATTCAGCATCTCATCGTATGAGATAGCAGAAAGCTTTCGGGCCTTCGGGCAAATGTTCGGATCGGCAGTATAGACACCATCCACATCAGTATAGATTTCGCAAACGTCTGCTTTGATTGCAG
>JASFPY010000022.1:0-10845 GCA_050115755.1 Desulfobacteraceae bacterium
CGAGCAACGCAGTTATATTGCAAAAGTCGCAATTAAATGGGCAGCCGCGGGAAAACTGGATGCTCATGGCGGCGTAGCGTCTCAAATCGATCAGCCCCCAAATCGGTGGTGGTGTTTCTTTGAGGTCGGCAAACTCAGAGGTTTCATATAATTTTTGAGCGCAGCCCTGCTCTAGATCCTGCAAAAAAGGCGGTAGTGTCAGCTCCGCTTCATTTAAGATAAAATGATCAACCTCCCCAAACGCCGCATGTTCATCGGTAAAAAGCGGCCCACCGGCAACCACTTTAAGGCCTGCTTTTTGGCATCGCGAGATAATCTGGCGAGCGGATTCCCGCTGCACCGCCATGGCGCTGATAAATACGCTGTCGGCCCATGTCAGGTCTTTTTCAGTGAGCTTGTTTACATTAATATCGATCAGCCGTTTGGGCCAGTTGGGAGGCAGCATGGCACCCACCGTCAGCAATCCCAGGGGCGGGAAAGCGGATCGTTTATGAATAAACTTCAGCGCATGCTTAAAACTCCAAAATGTGTCTGGAAAGGCGGGGTATATGAGCAGGGTATTCATTTATTTTACTGCAGATTCAGATATTAACAGCTGACAACTCAACCTTGCTGAGCTAAATCTTGAAAAGGTTCTAGCAAGTCCAGATCATCAAACAGGAGCTCTTTGGAAGGTTTATTGTTTTTTTCGTAGATCTCGATTACGGAGTCGGCAATAACACCGGCGTAAATGCTTATCGGATATAAATTATCCGTGCGCAAAGTGTCAACCAAGGCTTGCTTGCCCTGTGATATCGCCTTTTTGATGCTGTTGCCTTCATAGGATTCAATACACAGCAGGGTAAAGTCATCTTTTGCTAAAGCACTGACCTCATGCCTTTTCAAATTGCCTGCAATCACTGCATATTCCTCGATGGTCAATTCACTTGTCTTTTCGTCGCGGGAAATAAGATATCGTTGTTTCATGTTACTCCAATAAGGATAAAAAAAGCAGAGCCCTGTCTGACTCCGCCTTTTTGGTTAATAAAGCTGAGGCAGCGAAAAATTAAATTCGTTTGACTCTGATCGCCTGTTTGCCCCTCTGGGTCTCCTTTGTTTCAAATGAAACGCGGTCATCGCTTCGCAACGTAAAAAAACCGTGGTCTTCGATACCGCTACTGTGTACAAAGATATCACCATCTTTGTCGGATTCGATAAAACCGTATCCTTTTTTTTCGTTATACCATTTGATACGACCTTCAGCCATAGATGAAATCCTCCTTGAAATTATTCATCTGTACGATTTCTTGGGCGGTCACCTAAAAAAGAGCCAAGAAGGTCTTTGACAGAAATTATGTGAAATTGGAGATCTGCCCAAGCTCGGATCCAATTTTAATTCCCAGAAAGTGTACAAAATTTTAATTTAATCCGCACAAAGTTCATACCTAATACCATCAAACAGATCTGTTAACAAGCTTTTTATTCGCCTTGCCACTCTGAGCGAAGGCGGGTTCCGCTTTGATAGCCCGCAGCTTGCTGCGGCGAGCTTCATTTCAAGACCATCGGTTTGAAGCGCTTCTACAAAAAAAGAAGATTTGAAAGCAAATGAAGAAATTTATTGGCAGTTTTCATCTTTTTCAGTATGATATTGAGATTAACAGTTAAGCGCATCAAGAATCTTGGTATAAGGTATTGATTTAATCATTAAAATAATTGTATGCTAATAGATTGTACATCTGCATTTGTGCGACTGCTTCAACTTATTTGTCAAAGGGGTGGTAATGGAGATTAGCCAAAAAGAGGAAAATGGGATTGTATTTCTGTCCTTTAAAGGCCGTTTAGATGGGACATCTGCGCCTGAAGCCGAACAAACCGTCAATAATATCCTGGAAAATGAAAATACCCGGCTTCTTTTCGATCTGTCACTTCTTGAATATCTAAGCAGTGCCGGTCTGCGGGTGATTTTGGGTGCGGCAAAAGAAATGAAACGCCGGGGCGGCAAATTTGTTCTCTGTTCGCTGAACGCTTACGTAAAGGAAGTGTTTGAAGTCAGCGGATTCGGCGCCATTATTCCCATTGCGGAATCTGTTGAAGCGGGTATTAAAGAAATAACATAGAAGTGGTTTCGACCTGTTGAAAGCAGTCGTTTTCAATTCGGTTTCATCGAACCGACGAAAAGGCTGGCGGATGTCAGACAATAATAACGAAAATGAAGCATTGCTGCTGGTTGATGACAATCCAACAAACCTGCAGGTACTCTACCAAACCCTTGAGACCACGGGCTGTAAGCTTTTGGTTGCCAAAAACGGTGAAACCGCACTTTCCATCGCGCAAAAGGCCTCCCCGGATCTGATCCTGCTGGACATCATGATGCCCGACATCGATGGATTTGAGGTCTGCCGCCGTTTAAAAGATAATCCCGATACGGCAGGCATACCGGTAATTTTTCTTTCGGCGCTCACTGACACCAAGGACAAGGTTCAGGGGCTCCAGCTGGGAGCGGTTGACTACGTCTCCAAGCCTTTCCAGCCGGATGAAGTCATCGCGCGGGTGAACACCCACCTGACCATTCATCGCCTCAAACGGGAAGTCGAACAAAAGAAAGATGCCCTCGAAGATGAGCTCAAGGCTGCCTCCGATGTCCAGTGCCGGCTGCTGCCCAAGAAGCTGCCTAAAATTGCAGGCTTAAAACTTGCCGTTCATTATGAAACCAGTCTTTATGCCGGCGGCGACTATTACGATATTGCCAAATTGGCCGATAATCGGTGGGGCTTTCTGGTGGCCGATGCCGAGGGTCACAGTGCGCCGGCAGCGGTCATGATGGCCATGACCTGTGCGCTTTTTCGGTCCTATCCCGAACCGCCCGTAGAGCCGGGCGAGCTGTTATTTTTTTTGAATCAGCATCTCTGTAAAGTTGCCGACCCCAGTTTTGTTACCGCCCTATATATTGTTTACGATGCCGATCACCGTCATTTAAAAATTGCGCGAGCCGGTCATCCCCCGCCGATGATTTACCGATCTGCCGAGAAAAAAGCCGTCGAGTATTCCTGCAGCGGCGTTTTTCCCATGGGAGTTGATCCTTATGATCAGGTGCCGGTGGCCGAAGCCGAACTGCAACCGGGCGATCGTATTTTAATGTATACCGATGGGATTACCGAACGCTTCAGCATGGATGGAAACACATATGGTGAGGAGCGTTTGCTGCGGCAGCTCGAAGGCGGCGGGAATATTCAGCCAGAGGAATTGCTCACTGCGATCATGAAAGATGTAGACGCTTTTGCAAATGGGCGCCCGGCCGATGATGATCAGGCGTTGTTATTGGGCATTGTCAGTTAGGTCTCCAGAAAAGACTCCCACCTCATGATGTTTGACCTTCATGACTGCTTAAATATTTAGGGATTGGATTTTACCACGAAGGACACGAAGCAAAAAATTAATATACAAATATTTGTCTTCTTTAATCTTCGTGCTCTTCGTGGTGATTACACTTGCTGCTACTTATTAAAGGGCTCAATCGGTCAACCACGATTAGCGATCTTTTCCAATTCACTTACCAGTTTTGAAATCCCCTCAAAGTCAAAGTCATCTGCCAGCTGAATGAATCTGTCACTGAAGGGCGCGAACGCATCTGATTTGGATTTCAGTTCTTCAGCGATTGATTTTATCTGGGTGACATCACCCAGCTCAGCCGGCTCATTAATTCGATCAGCGGCTTCCCTTGCCACCCCGGGGGGTATGGCGGCCATTTTGCCTGCAACCGGTTTTTCAGGCTTTTCGGGCGGCGCGGGGCCCAATGTCTGGACGGCTTGCAGTGCCTGATCGATAGATTTTTTTAGTTCAGCAAATTTTTGATCTAGTTGCTTCCTGGATGCAGTTTCCTTTTGACCCCCTTTAACCAGTTTTTCCATCTCGATGGCAGCAGCCTGAAGCCCGGTGGCCGCCAGATTGCCGGCCAATCCCTTGATATTGTGAACCAGGCTGTGTGCCTGATCGAAATCTCCCCTATCCAGTGCATCGCGGATTTCAGCGGCGACCGCTGTGTATTTGGCGCCAAAATCCAGCAGCAGCTTGCGGTAAAGTTTTTGATTGCCCTGCAGCCGGCTGAGCCCTTCTGTCAGATTAAATCCCGGCAAAGAATCGGGTAATCCTGGCGCTTCCCGCCTCTGCGCGGATGGCTGGGCGGCAGGCTCTTTTTTGGCAGAAACGTCAGCCTTTCGGGCTGGGATTGGCTTATCTGCCAGCTGGATCCATTTCTGCAACGCGCTAAACAGCTGATCCGGGTCAATGGGTTTGGTGACATGGCCGTTCATGCCGGCGGCCAGGCTTTTATCTTTATCACCGGCCATGGCATGCGCGGTCATGGCGATGATGGGTAGTTCTGAGGACTGAGGACTGAGTGCTGAGCCTTCTTTTCTGACTTCTGTTTCCCACTCGCGTATTTTGCGCGTGGCGGTGTATCCATCCATTACCGGCATCTGTATATCCATCAGCACGGCGTCAAAATGCTCTTTTTGCACCGCATCGACGGCCTCCTGGCCGTTGTCGGCCAGGGTGACCCTGAAGCCGGCACCCTCCAGGATTTCTCTGGCCACCTGCTGGTTGATTTCGTTATCCTCCACCAGCAAGATCCGGGCGCCCCGTATATTTTGCAATGTTTTTGTTTTCTGCTCTTTTATCCGAGTCCGGTTTAAGGTTTCCGATATCTCTTTGCCGAAGGCCAGCATAATGGCATCAAACAGAACCGACGGGTTGACCGGTTTGAGCAGAAAACCCTCCAGGTCCAGTTCCTCGGCACTGCGCATCACGTCTTCCCGGCCGTAGGCCGTCACCATGATAACAGCGGGTATATGCTTCAGGAAAGGGTGTTGTTTGATGCGCCGGGCGGTTTCGATGCCATCCATGCCCGGCATCTTCCAGTCCATAATCACCAGCTCAATCGGTTCCTCCTCGGGTGCATTCTCCAGCTCGACCAGCCCCTCTTTGCCGGATGCCGCCAGAGTCACATCAAATGAAAAAGACTCGAGCATGTCCTGAAATATTTCGCGTGAGGTGGCATTGTCGTCCACCACCAGCACTTTCATGCCCCGCATATCCGACGAGGTGGCAAAATGTCTTTTGGCTTTCTCTTCGCCCCGGCCGAATACGGCCGTAAAATTAAATCTGCTACCCTGGCCGGGCTCACTTTCCACCCAGATTTCGCCATTCATCATCTCCACCAGGCGCTTGCTGATAGCCAGGCCCAGGCCGGTTCCGCCGAATTTGCGGGTGGTGGAGGTGTCGGCCTGGGTAAAGGATTGAAAAAGTCTGGCCGCCTGTTCCTGGGTCAACCCAATGCCGGTATCGCTGACCGCAAACTTCAGGCTGACCCGCCCATCATCCCGTTTTAACAGTTCGGTGGAGACCACAATTTCTCCCTTTTCGGTGAATTTAACCGCGTTATTCGCCAGATTTATCAAAATTTGTCCCAGCCGCAGGGGATCACCCACCAGAAAGCGGGGGACATCCTGCGCCGTGGCGAAAAGAACTTCCAGATCCTTTTTTTCCTGCGCCTTGACGGTGACGAGATTAGCCAGATTATCCAGCACTTCATCGAGATTGAAGTCTATTGACTCCATATCAAGTTTGCCGGCTTCGATTTTGGAAAAATCTAAAATGTCGTTGATGATGCCTAAAAGCGAATTGGCCGAAGACTGGATCTTGATCAGGTAATCCCGCTGTTTTGCGGTCAGTTCGGTCTTTAAGGCCAGATGGGTCATGCCGATGACCGCGTTCATCGGCGTGCGAATCTCATGGCTCATGTTGGCCAGAAAATCTCCTTTGGCCTTGTTGGCCTCGATAGCAATGTGTTTGGCTTCGATGAGCTCATCTTCCATGTGCTTGCGTTCGGTGATGTCGGTAAACATGCCGAAGGAGCCGATCTTGTTGCCGTCTGCATCCAAAAGGCGCGCCGTATTGACCAGGCAGGGCACGTTGGTTCCATCGGCACGGGATATTGCAATCTCATATAAGGCCTTTTTGCCCTCGCCGTTGGCCTGCTCATGCTCACGAATGACTTTAATGTTTTTATCGTCTAAAAATTCTCTAATACTCTTGCCGACAACCGCTTCACGCGGCCGCTGCAGGATTTCGCACATGGCCTCATTTACGTCCAAGGTACTGTCGTCTGTGTCGAGAAGCCAGAAACCCTCGCTGGTGGTTTTTAAGATGTTGCTCAGCCTTTCCTCACTCTCGCGGATGATGTCGTCGGCCTTCTTTTTTTCGGTGACATCACGCAGCGACTCGATGGCCCCGGCCACCGCGCCGGCAGCATCATAAATCAGACCTGCCGTTCCGTGCAGATATACTTCTTTTGTTCCCAGATCGGGGTGATAGGATTCCGAGACAAGATTTTTTCCCTCCCTTTTGACGGACAGGTATTTTTTTTCATATTTGGCATCCCAGTTTTTAACCAGATCGATTAGAATCGGTCTTCTTTCACCATAAAAAGGCAGGGCATATTCAAAGTTGCCTTTGCCCAGCATTTCAGCTGCCGTAACTCCGGTAAGTTCTTCCATGGCCTGGTTCCAGGTAACCACCGCACCTTCATTGTCGATGACAAAAGTCGGGTCCGGCAGGAAGTTGATGATCTGGGACAGACGTTGTTCGGAGTTTTTTAGCGCTTCTTCGGCTCTCTTGCGCTCGGTGATATCCTCTTTGACGGCCACAAAATGGGTAATCTGGTCTTCCCTGTCGCGAAGCGGCGAGATAACGGCATTTTCCCAGAAGACCTCCCCGGTTTTCTTTCTGTTGGCAAATTCTCCCTGCCAGACCTTTCCGGCTTTAATCGTACTCCACAGGTTTTTGTAAAATTCAGGGCCCTGCAGGCCGGCATTTAAAACGCGCGGATTTTGACCGACCGCTTCGTCAAAGCGGTAGCCGGCAACTTCGCAAAATTTGGGGTTGACGTACTCGATGGTTCCATCCGGATCGGTGATGACCACCGACACCTGGCTTTGTTCGATGGCGGACGACAGCTTCTGCAATTCTTCTTCGGCCTTCTTGCGCTCGGTGATATTGCTGAACACCACCACGCTTCCCGTAATGTTCCCGTTTTTGGCAATCGGCACGCTGCTGTATTCCACCGGGAAATAAGTCCCGTCCTTACGCCACAGGATTTCATTGTCGATTTTGGCAGTCGTACCGCGGGTCAGCGTTTGATGCATCGGGCATTTCTCGATCGGATAGGCGGTTCCGTCTGCATAGGAGTGGTGGACCAGGGCGTGAATCTCCTGGCCGATCACCTCTGCAGCCTCAAACCCCAGCATGGCCAGTCCGGCCGGATTGATGAAAGTGGCCGATCCGTCCAGCCCCACGCCGAAGATACCTTCGGCGGCCGATTCTAAAAGCAGGCGGCTGCGTTCTTCTGCCTGCTCTAAACGCTTTTGATTTTCTTCTAATTCGGCTGTGCGTGCTGCGACCATTTCCTCCAGATGGTCGCGATGTTTTTTCAGTTCGGCCTCCGATTCCTTCAGGGCAGACTCTGCCTGGCTGATGGACGCTATCATTTCGTTGAAAGAGTGAGCCAGGCTGCCGACTTCATCTTTGGAATTAATTTCAATTTGGTAGCTGAGATCGCCAGTCTCGGCGATGATCCGGCTTCCGTCGTTTAGCTTTTTTATGGGTTTGATGACAAACCTTTGCAGGCCGGTGATGGTCAGGACGCTCAGCAGCGCCAGCGAGACGAAAAGCACCAGAATAATCCTGTTCACAAAATGCTTGACCTCACCGTCTATTTCCGCAACCGGTATGACCATTCCCAGCTTCCAGCCCAGCTCGGGGGAGGTATAAAAGAAAAGATAATGTTTTTCGCTGCCCCTGGTCACAGTTATAAAGCCCCGGGTCTGTGTGAAAAACGGCTGCAAATCGTCTTTGTATAAGGCTTCAATTGTCAGCGCGCGTGCAGACTGATCCTGGCTCGCCAAAAAAGTTCCATCCCTGTCCAGCAAAACCATATACCCCTCATGGCCCACCGTGACATTTTCAATGTAATCGGTTAGGCTGGCAAGGGTGATATCAATGCCCACTACCCCGTAAACCGCTCCCTTTTCGTCCAGGAGCGCTTTAACCGTTCCGATGTTGACATCCGGCGAAGTTACGGAAGCATACGGCGGGGTTCGCATAGCCTGCCCCGGATTTTCCCTGGCCAGCAGGTACCAGGGTCGTTTTCGCGGGTCATATTTGGTGGGGCGTGCCCGCTTGTGAGACCTGACAAAACTGCCGTTCTCCCTGCCCATATAAACCGAGTTCACATATTTGTGGGTTTTTTGATAGCGACTGAAGATGTCGATGATCTTCTGTTCCGCTGCCCCGATGGCATATTGGAAGGTATCCGGATCTGCTTCTATAAAACTGGTAAAATCCGCATCTTCTCTGAATCGAACCGTTTCGTCGGCAATCAGGTCGTTAAGATCCTCTTCGACCTGGTAAAACGTGTTTTTCAGGGCAAAATCAATATGGGTCAGCTCATTCTGCAAGCCGTTATAGACTACTGCAAACCGATCCTTTTTCAGCCTGGATGAGACAAAGCTGCCGATTGACAGCAAAATCAGAAGGCCGACCGCTACATAAAGCAGCAATATTTTATACCTGAGCTTCATTGCACTTACTCCCAATCGGGTTTTATTTTCATTCCTCCCAATAATTTGATGTGTCCGGCCATCTTTACGGGGAGAGCGCTTTTAGGCCTTCCTCAACGCTATCTTTAATGGAAAGCATCGCGGTAAAGCCGCTAACCTCAAAAATTTCATAAACATATTGAGTCAAGGCGGCGAGAACCACCTTGCCCTCTCTTCTTCGGATTTCTTTGGCGGCGCTTAAAATAACCCGCAACCCGCCGCTGCTGAGGTATTCAAGCCCACTTAAGTCAAAAAGCAGCCGGTTTTGCGCTCCTTCCAGTGCTTTATTGATTTCCCCTTCGGCAATCGGCGCAGAAGCAGCATCGAGACGACCGCTTATCGCAATGATTAAAATTTCGTTTTCCACCCTGTGGTCAATTTCCATTTTTGACTCCTTTCTGCGGGGCGAATTAAAATATGTTATTATTTAAAGGCCTTATACTTTTTCAGGGCTATATTGTCAACAGCATATTATATCCTCGGCGTTTCCGAAAAATTTAAAAACGAATGCCCTCCAGTGACGTTCTGCTCAGGTTGAGCAACCCACTGGCAAATGAACCGACCGCTCAAGCTTGCTTCAAAGCCATTTCACTGGATCCAAATCTGGCCGAGGCTCACGAATATCTGGGCGAAGCCTGTGCCGAGATGGGAAGATTTGATTTGGCCGAAAAAGAATTGCAGATTTTGCGAGATCTGGGTTCCGATGAGGCCGCTGAGCTGGCAGAATTTATCGATAAAAAGAGGGCTGGCAATTGATGCCTCAGGCGCGGTTGCGCCTGATGAGCGCTGCGCTTGAAGAGATCCGCTTACAGCGGATTGAGGAACGTTAATCTTTAGGCACAGCGTGGCGCGCCTTGATGCAAAGGGTGATTGTCAGGCCGATGACCACCAGCACCAATAGCCCCGGATCCATTCGGCTGTTCGACTGGGCTGTGGCACTGATAAAACAGCCTGCGGCACCGGCTGCTGAGCTGGCGGCTGATCCGATGATGGCTGCCGGGCTGCTGCCCAGAGTTTGAACGCTTTCATCGCCACTGTCATCAACAGCGGTCACGCCGTAATAAGACGTGCCCCCGCTGGCGCCGCTGACACTGCTGGAACCCACACCGCCGGGGTTTGTATCCAGAAATTCGGTTGCGGTGATCAGCTCGGTATTGATCTTGGTATAAATCCCGTCCGGCGTTGAGCTGCGATAGACATTGTAACCGGCCACGGGATGGCCGCTGCTGTCTGCGACTGCCTGCCAGCTGATCTTAATACCTTGCTCTGTGCGCTGAACCTCGATCCCGCTGGGTTTATGCGGAATCGGGACCTGCAGGGCCAGGGCCGGATCGCCGAAGAGTAAAAAGGTTTTGCTGATCTCCGCATATTCCGCGCCGCCATTGGCCAGCAGTGTCTGTTTGGCATCGGCGATAGCCGGTCCCAACTGGCGGATATCTTTGGTGAAAATAGCTTCAAACAGGGCGGTATTGAGAATATGCTGACCGCCGGTTGACGTCATGGCCGTGGGCATCAGTGAAGCGATCGCACCTTTGCTGTCGGCTTTCATGAGTGCTTCGGCCAAAGACGGCTCGGGGCCATTTTGAGGATCCAGATAACCGAAATAGCCCGTCAAACAGGTCATGTTGACAACAAACGGGTACCTGTCGGCATTGGTTAAATCATCCACGTCTGAAATCTGAAAGATTTTTTCACCGGCCCATCTTTGCAAGGCACCGTGTCCGCTGTAATTGACGATCAGGGCCCCGGCATTGATCCGGGTTTTGATGTCATTCGTCAAACCCGAGGCAACCAGGTAGTCGTTGAGATAACCTTTAAAGGGCGCATTCATCGATGCCGGCAAGAGATCAGCCGCATCCTCGTTCATGGTTTCAAATGCAGCTTCATAGGCTTCGTTCTGATCATCGGCGATGAGCAGGGTGTTCTTCTGCCAGGTTTTGTCATTCGGTAAGGTCTCATAGACCAAAATTTTATTGATCATGACGGCCGCTTCAGCCTCGCTTTCGGCCGGAAGTCTGCCAATATAGAGATCCGGCACGGCATCGTCGCCGCTGATCGTAACAAACCATTCATCGGTTACGGTTTCGCCCATAAACTGGGTAAACGTTAAATAAGCAGGCACATAGTTTGTTATACCCAGTTGCAGGTTGTCTCTGAAGTCATAGCTGCTGTCGCCGACCAGCAATACATACTGGGGGGCGGGCGGCTGCCA
>JASFPY010000023.1:0-10813 GCA_050115755.1 Desulfobacteraceae bacterium
GCCGAAGGCGATTGAGTTTTTTGGCTTTCACCCGAAAAGCCAAAAAGGATATCTTCAAAATCCTTTTAATCCTGTCTAAAATATTAAATTACACTGGTTCGAAAGTTGCCGTGAAATGCCTGAGAAGCGGCGGATCATAAACAATGCGCAACCCCTTGAGCGCATCCCGTTTACGGAAAACAGTTTCAACGCATTCCACCACATAATCCATGTGGCTCTGGGTGTAAACCCGCCGGGGAATTGCTAGCCTTACCATTTCCAGTCTGGCTGGCTTAAATTCACCGCTTTTCGGATCGGTTTTTCCAAACATCACACTGCCGATTTCACAGGTGCGGACGCCGCCGCAAAGATATAGCTCACAGGCCAGGGCCTGACCCGGGTATTGATCTGAAGCGATCTGCGGCAGAAATGCTTTTGCATCGATATAGATTGCGTGTCCTCCCGGCGGCTGGAATATCGGTGCCCCCAAGTTTTCGATCTGTTCGCCTAGATACGAAACCGAGCGAATGCGGTATTTCAGGTAATCTTCATCCAGAACCTCTTCCAGACCGCGGGCAAAAGCCTCCAGATCGTGACCGGCCAGCCCGCCATAAGTCGGGAACCCTTCGGTTACAATCAGGATATTACGCGCCCTTTGGGCCAGTTTATCATCATTGACCGCCAGAAAGCCACCCATATTGACCAGTCCGTCTTTTTTGCCGCTCATGGTGCAGCCGTCCGCATAGGAAAACATCTCGCGGACAATTTCTCTGATGGTTTTCTTCTCGTAACCGGGCTCCCTGATTTTGATGAAGTAGGCATTTTCAGCAAAACGGCATGCGTCCAGGAAAAACGGGATGCCGTGGGATCGGCATAATTCAGCTGTTTTGCGGATATTGTCCATGGATACCGGTTGACCGGCATTGGCATTATTGGTGACGGTCATCATTACCAGTGGAATCCGCTCCGGACCTTCTTTACACAGCATGGCTTCCAGGCTGTCGAGGTCCATATTGCCTTTAAAATCGGCCTTGAGATTCGGATTGAGCCCATCTACGATGGGCATGTCCACGGCTTCAGCCCCGCTGATTTCAATATTGGCGCGGGTGGTGTCAAAATGCGTGTTGTTGGGCACCTTTTTGCCTTTTCCGCCGACAATGTTAAATAAAATTTTTTCGGCTGCCCGCCCCTGGTGGGTGGGAATTATGTGATGGAAGCCGGTTAGATCCTTTATGGTTTGTTCCAGGCGGTAAAAACTTTTGGATCCGGCATAGGCTTCATCGCCCTCAATCATGCCGCCCCATTGCCGAGCACTCATGGCGGATGTACCGCTGTCGGTCAGCAGATCGATGAGCACATCATCCGCGTGGATGTTGAAAAGATTGTACCCGGCTTTTTTAAGAATGGCCTCACGATCCCCCCCGCTGGTAAAGCGCAGCGGTTCGACGGCCTTAATTTTAAACGGTTCGATAATTGTTTTCATGACAGCTCCCTCGGTCAAAAGCATGCATTTCAGAATCCAGAATGAAGGATAAAGCGACTATAGCTATGTGTCAAGAAACCGGATAGGGTTGAAACGCCGTGCGAAAAGCAGAAAAAATCCTAAAAAAATTTATGCGTTTCACTTTTTATGCGTTTTTGCTACATGCTTATATCAGACACGGTTGGTTGCAGACCAGGCAATCTAGCACAACGTGGGCGATAACATCAGACATGAATCATTTACACCAAAACAGCAAATGGCAGCAGGAGGCAAGTTCAATATCAGACCGACTCTGGGATGTGGTCATCGTTGGTGCCGGTCCGGCCGGTGCGATTGCGGCCGCACACCTTGCTGCAGGCCATCACCGGGTTTTGCTGTTGGACCGTAAAAGGTTTCCGCGCGAAAAAGTATGCGGCGATGGCCTGCTGCCTGATGCGTTGCGCTGTTTGGACGCCATTGGTGTCGGCGAAATCGTTCGTGCGGCCGGTCTTAAAAGCCACAACAGCGTTTTATTCAGCCCTTCCCTGAACGCAAGCGAAATACCCGGCGAGTATCTGACCATAAAACGCAGTCTTTTGGATACGATCGTTGCTCAAAAGGCCGTTGACATGGGCACTGTCTTTGCGTGTGGCGAAGTAAAACAGCTATCTATTGAACCCGATGGCTCGGTTTCGTGCACGATCCGGAAAAGTGAAAAACAATTTCGTGCGCGCATCGGGATCCTGGCAACCGGTGCCAGTATAAGGCTGTTTCGCAAACTGAACTGGGCTGTCAGAGAAAAGCCCAGTGGCGTTGCCCTGCGATGTTATGTTCGTTCCTCATTTGCTCTCGACCGATTGCTCATTGCGTTTCTTTCTCATGACCGATTCACGATCCCTGGCTACGGGTGGATTTTTCCGATGCAAGATAATGAATATAACGTCGGTTGCGGCATATTATCTCCGGATCGAATCCGGAAGCCATTCATCAATCTTAGGGAAAAATTTAAAATATTTCTTGATTCCTTCCCCCTGGCGCGGGATCTGATGCAGCAGAGCGATCGAACAACAGCCCTGCGAGGCGCCCCGTTGCGGTATGATTTTGAAGGCGCTTATCCCTTTGTTAGCGGTCCTGTTGTCGCCGTGGGCGAAACCATTGGAACGACATTGCCGTTTCTCGGTGAAGGAATCGGAAAAGCCATGGAATCCGGCCAGCGGGCGGCTGAGGCCATCAGCGCTGCATTGCATAACGACGATCTCAGCAAGATCCGGCATTACGAACAGTATATGGAGTCCGAATTTAAAAGCCGTTATCGAGGTTACCGGATGGCAGAAAAATGGTTGGCCAGGCCGTGGTTGAATGATTTTTTGTTATCGCGGTTTGGTAAAAGCAAATATGCAAAAGATATCCTGGCCGGTATAATTGCCGAAACCCGAAATCCACAGGATCTATTTTCCCTCAGAGGTATTATTCATACATTCTGGAACTAAACGATCTGGTTTCGTTCAGGTTTCTTTGCTTGACATATGAAGCTGGAATTATTACAATATATTGAAAAGTTTAGACATAATTAATCTGTCCACCTTTGCCTGAAAACGAAACGCTCCCGCTTGAAATTTTGCCTTGATATATTCCGCTTCGAAGGTTATCCATCCCGGAGCTTGACTCCTGCTCTTAAATGAAAGTAAACTTTTCACAGGCGGTTCAATTTTCGCTTGATAATTGAATTGTGCGCACTTAACCCATGGCCGCACCGTTATTAAAGAAAAAAATATGAGACTATGCCCCAAATGTGATCAGCCCGTGGCCGAAGAGGTCACGCTCTGTCCGGCCTGCGGTAACGAAATCGGTGAAGGACGCAAATACATCGACGATTACCGGATCGTCGATATTCTTCACGAAGGCCATTCCAGTTTCCTTTGCCGGGCCATTCGGGAGCGAACCGGTGAGATGGTCATGATCCGCCTGTTCACGCCCCAGTCGGGGGTCGATGAAGAAGTTGCTGATAGGCTCAAGCATGAACTGGAACGGCTTAAAAAACTGCCCGATAAGGGCTTCGTCCGCCATTATGCCATCAGGCAATCAACCGATGGACTCTGGTACCGCATCAGCGAATGGATCGACACCGAAAGCTGGGGGTCTTTGCTTACGTCCGGGCGCTTGAAGGATCTTCAGGTGGCCTTTGACCTGTTTTTACAGATGGCCTCCATCCTCACCGTGCTTCATAATGAAGGCTACTTTATTCCACACCTTATTTTAAACGACATTATGCTGGAAAGGACTGAAAGCGGAAGGCTCGAGGTCAAAATAGATTATAAACTTTCCCGCTTTTTTGATCCCAAACTCGACCGGCCGGGCCCCATGCTGAAAAAATTGCTGAGCGTCCACCCGGATATCATCAATCATCGCCCGCTTGATTTCCGAAGTGATATCTGGTCGCTGGGCAAAATTTTTGTCGAGCTGCTATCAGCCGATCTGGAAATCACCGATTATCTGGCTAAAGTCGATCAGCTTAATTTACCGGAAGCAGCCAAGGTCTTGCTGAAAGTCATGCTGGCCGATGATCCGGATATACGGCCCCGGTCCATGGCCGATGTGGCAGTTTCACTGGCCCGCTTAAAAGAAGGCCCTTCTGAAACAGCGGAGCAACCCGCAACCGAACAACCGTTGCCCCCGGCTGCAGCCGCGCGCAGGTTAACGATAAAAGGGTTGCAAAATCGCATCAGCGTTCTCGCCATTTTAATCATCATTTTATCTATTTCGGGTGTTCTGGCCTGGTATCAGCTCAGCCAGCGGAGAACGGGATTTGAAAACCGCCTGGAAGATTATGCCAATAAATACTCCCCCTCGATTGCGTTTATACTGGTGGAATACTGGCTGGATGTCGAAAACGAACAAATGTATCGCAATATGGCAGAGGGCACTGCCTTTTTAGCAGACAGCGACGGTTACATGCTTACCAGCCGCCATGTGGTTTGCCCCTGGCTGGAGGACTCAAGCCTGATGGCGACCGTTTATCATCTCATAGAAATGGAAAAGATGCCGGAATTAAAATACCGGATATTTTTGTGGTTTGAAGGCGCCCGGGCTTTTAACCGCGTCTCCCGCCTGCTCGAAAGCCCGGATTTAACAGATGTTTATTTTATTGAAAATGCCTTCAGCACCGAATCCGAACCACGCCTGTTTATTGCCGGTGTACCCAAGTCGTCTTTACAAACGCGTCAAATGATCACATCGCCGCTAAAAGATGATTTTGCCGTTATAAAAATTGACCGGTTGCCTGAAGGACTGGAGCCATTGCCTTTGGACTTAAAGCTGGATTCTAAAAACATTCCCAAGCTCACGCGGCTCATCACCATCGGGTTTCCCCTGGGCAGCCGAACCCAGGCCGATACGGTTAACGCCAGTGTAACCGGAGGCAATGTGCGCCGATCTTTTGAAGATGTGATCCAGGTCGATACGTCTCTTTATGGCGGCAACAGCGGAGGGCCGATTATTGATGCGCGGGGCAAAGTGATCGGCATTGCCGCCGGTGTCGCCATGGATGTTGCCCAGGGGCTGATGCCGACCGCAACTCCCCGCTGGGATCTGGGCATGGTATTGCCCATTACGAATGCGGCCAATTTTCTTGCGGAATTAAAGGCGGGCCAGGCCAAGTGGAATGGTGAACTGGATTTTTCAATTGAGAAAACACTGGAAAAGATCAAGTTAAAAGCCGCCGATAGTTTGTGGGCCGAGGCACAGGCTTTGGCCGATGACGAGCTCAAGAGCAATCCTCAGCCGGAAATGATTATGGCGGCCGGCATGATGCATTATTGTACCGGGGATAACGGGGACGCGCGGAAGCTGTTTTCCAAGACCCTTTCTATGGATCCAGAAAATCCGGAAGCCCGGCTGATGCTGTTTTTAATTGACTGGCTTGCCGGGAAAGGCGGAGAAAGTTCTTACCGTGAGGCCCTGTTGGCCTTAGACTGGCGTTCTTCGGCAGAATTTCAAGGGCATCTGGTTCGGGTTCTGGAGGGCTTGATCGATGAGGTTTCGGCCTTAGACAGCTGGCATACTGCCGCCGAAAAAAGCTGGCTTAATTATGCCGTCAGTCTTATCCGGATCGAGGGCGAGGATTGGGAGGGAGCTGAAAAGCTGTTGAGAGAAGCAGTGCTTGACGCTGATTCGGAAGCATGGGGGTTTTTTGTGGCGCGGGCAAAGCTGGAGCAGTTGCAGAAACGCCGCCGTAAGGTGTTGAAGACCACGGCTCAATGGCAGAAATACAGCGAGAACATCAAGGCGTTCGACAAAAGCGTTAAGGATAAACTTGAGCAGGATGAAAAGCTCAAAGCCGAGCTAGCCCCGTTGATGTCCAAATTTATCGATGAGACCGTTACGATTGAAGAAAAACAGGAGGTGCTAGAAAAAATAGCGGAAATATATCCCGAAAACCGCAAAATCTATGTGGCCCTGTCCTTTTACAGCGCTGCCATCGAGAACTGGTCTGAGTCACTGGAATACATCCGCACCTTTTTAAAGGGCGGCGGCCGTCAAAACGCAGATCGAATGAGTCTGGGGGTCCTGGAAGCCGGAATATTAAACAAGCAAGGTCTTGCGGATGAGACTCGCACGAGCCTCAAGGCCTTTGGCGACCGCACCATGGATCCCTGGTATCTGACGATCAGTGATTATCTTTTGGGCAATCAGACTGAGCGATCGCTGCTGGAACAGGCCGGCGAAAGCCCGGAGAACCTCCTCACTGCCCATAGCGCTGTGGGACTATGGGCAGAAGGGCGCGGAGACAAACAAAAAGCGATTAAGCACTACCGGGAAGCACTGGGCTCTTTTTTAGATACATGGCTCGAATATGATTTTTCCAAAGAGCGCCTCAGGCGGCTGAAACAGCCGTCGGGTTAGATATTACATCACCGCAGAGACGCAGAGGTCGCAGGGTAAAGTTCCTTTAGTTTTCCGCTGAGAGGGCGGAAAACTAGAAAAAATATTCCCTGCGAACTCTGCGCCTCTGCGGTGAATAAAAAATGTCAATTCATCCAGATTCTACTCGATAATCCCGTAATCCCTCGCCATATTTTCATCATAGCGTGCTTTCCTGCCGGGGCACTTTCCTCGCTGACATAGCTGGCAGTTAAAAAAAGATACCGCGGTCTGGAAATAAATTCCGGATACGGATTTGGTGGGTATCATTAAAAAGGATTTGTTCAGGCGGACACCGATAGACGCCTCCAGATCCGGCAGGAGTTGAAACAACTGGCTTTGGGTCTCGATTGGCCAGTCCTGCAACGATCCGGGACTCATAAACGAAATTTTTTTAAGGGCAAATTTATTGCAAAGGTGATCTTGAAGCTGTTTGCGGACAGCCGTCAATGCAATGTTGCCAATGGCATCCAGATAATATGCTTCCAAAAGGTCGCTCATCTTACCGGTCGCCTGTTCCAGCGTGGCACCGAGCGAAACCACATACGGGAAAATCCGCTCCACTGCATCCAGATTTTTGCGCAACACCTTACTTTCCAGTCGCAGGCCATTGACGATAACCGCATCCGGCAACTTTTCATCGATGTAGCAAAGCTTAAATGCGGCTTTGGGCTCAATAAGGCTTTTAGCCTTATCGATGAGGCGCTGCGCCAATTGCGCATCCCCTTGCCGATCAAGGCGCAGGGATTTTCTGACCGCCTCCGGGTCGATTTGCAGTGATAGGTTTTCTAAAATTTCCATTGTGGCAAAACCCGATGATTACGGTATGTATTTAACCTAGGCAGCCTAACCGAATTGATGGCGTTTGTAAAGAAAATGGTTTTCTTCAGGTTCCAGGTTCAAAGGTTCAGAGGTTCAGGAGTCAGTTATGAAAACATAGGACTGAGTGCTGAGGATTGAGGTATATTGAAATAAAAGAGGACAGAAAATAGCCGTGCCAGCTCACTTGACGGAATACGAGAACTCATGTTGAAATGACCGATTGGCAGGCAGGTTTTTCTTTCTCAGTCCTTAGCACGCATTACTTATCTATTGACCCTGAAGCCCCAACTCTTTATACTTATTTTTCTTTCAGCCGTTTTCGCTTTACCCTGTCGGAAACCAATCGGTGTCCATTAATGCGGAAGAAAGGAGTTGCCTCATGGCATCAAATTTACCTGAAGCACCATTGAGAAAGCTGATGGGACCGGGCCCGCTGGATATTCATCCAAGGGTATATCAGGCGCTGACCTCACCAGTCATCGGTCACATGGATCCGGCCTATTTTAAAACTTTAGACCAGGTGGCGGAAGGGCTGCGCCAAGTGTTTCAAACCCAAAACAAAGTGACCCATGCAACCCCGGGCACGGGAACTTCGGGAATGGAGGCCTGTGTTGCCAACCTGATGGAACCCGCAGATCCGGTTCTGGTATGCGTACACGGTTATTTTGGAGATCGTGTACGGCAAATGGCCGAACGTCAGGAGGCCGACGTAACGGTAATTGAAGGTGAATGGGGCCGGCCGACGGATCCGCAGCAGGTCGAAGAAGCGCTTAAGGCCAAAGCGTATAAAGTGATTACAATCGTTCATGCCGAAACCTCCACCGGGGTGCTTCAGCCGATGGATGATATCGTGCGGCTGGCAAAGGAAAATGGCGTAATGATACTGCTCGATGCGGTGACATCCTTGGGTGGTGTCGAATTAAAAACCGATGCGTGGGGGCTGGATGCAGCTTACAGCTGCTCCCAGAAATGCATTGGTGCTCCGCCCGGGTTGGCGCCGGTAACCTTTAGCGATCGGGCGGTTGAGGCCGCCAGGTCCCGCAAACATCCGATCCGCAGCTGGTACCTCGATATTACATTGCTGGATCAATACTGGGGATCTGCCCGAATGTACCACCACACCAGCTCAAGCACGATGAATTATGCGCTTTTAGAGGCCCTTTTGCTGATTGAAGAGGAAGGGCTGCAGAATCGTTTTGAGCGCCATCTGGCAAACCACCACGCGCTGGTTGCCGGTGTAGAGGCAATGGGATTGGAGATGCTGGTCAAACCCGAGCACCGCCTGCCGACTTTGAATACGATTCGAGTGCCTGACGGAGTGGATGAAGCCGGCGTGCGCGGCTACCTGCTGGAGAGATTTAATCTGGAAATTGGCGCCGGGCTGGGGGCGCTAAAAGGCCAGGTCTGGCGCGTGGGGCTGATGGGATATTCTTCATCGGCTGAAAATGTCATGTTTTTCCTGTCTGCCGTCAGTCGGGCGCTGTCCATCCAGGGCTGTAAAACAGATCTGTCAGCAGGGCTGGAAGCCGCCATGTCACTGCTAAACGCCTGATTCGAATCAAATGATTACCAATCAGCTCATTCAGGATCTCCGGCAAATTGTCGGCGATGCGCAGGTATCGGTTTCCCGCGCGGAGACTGAACTCTATTCCTATGATGCTTCTCTGGCCAAGGGCCAGCCCGGAGTCGTTGTTTTCCCGGGCGATTCCGACGAGGTTGCGCGGGCCGTCAAAATGACCCGCCAGGCCGGCTTGCCGTTTGTTCCCCGCGGGTTTGGCACCAATCTTTCGGGCGGCACTGTATTGGTTTCAGGCGGTGTGGTCATCTGTCTGTCGCGCTTAAACCGCATCCTCGAAATTTCGCCCCGGCGGCGCTGTGCTGTGGTCCAGCCAGGTGTAACCAACCTGGAGCTTCAAAATGCCCTGGCCCCCCAGGGCTTTTTTTTCGCGCCTGATCCTGCCAGTCAGAAGGTGGCCACCCTCGGCGGCAACGTGGGCGAAAATTCAGGTGGACCCCGCTGTCTGAAATACGGTGTTACCACCAACCATATACTGGGTATGGAAGTTGTTCTTTCCTCCGGCGAGATGGTTCGCATCGGCGGGTGTGCACATGATCCGCCGGGATATGATCTTCGCGGTGTGCTGGTGGGAAGTGAAGGCACCATGGGGATTGTCACCGAAGTGACCGTTCGTATTCTGCCGCTGCCAGAAACCGTTATCACCCTGCTCGTCGTCTATGATGAGATTGCTGACGCAGCGCGATCGGTATCCGATATCATTTCAGCCGGCATTTTACCCACCACCCTAGAAATGATGGATGCGCCGATTATCAATGCAGTTGAAGACAGCTTTGCCTGCGGCTATCCCCGGGATGCGGCTGCTGTCCTGATCGTTGAAGTGGAAGGCCTCTCTGTCGGCCTAAAGGATCAGGCCGACCAAATCAGCGAGCTATGCCGGAAAAACCAATGCCGCGATATTCTTGAAGCCAAAGATGAATCGGAACGCAACCGCCTCTGGGAAGGCCGGCGCGGCGCTTTTGGTGCAGTTGCCCGCCTGGCGCCCAATTATCTGGTCAATGACTGCACAGTGCCACGAACGATGCTGCCTGAAGCGCTGGCCAGGGTTGCTGAGATTGTTAATAAATATGAATTTGAGCACGGAAATGTGTTTCATGCCGGCGATGGTAATTTACATCCCTTAATATTTTTTGATTCGCGGAATGCGGACCAATTGAAGCGGGTAAAAAAAGCAGGCTGGGAAATCATGGAGGCCTGTGTTGATCTCGGCGGTACTATTTCCGGTGAACACGGCGTGGGTTTGGAGAAAATGAGCGCAATGCGCCTGATTTTTTCTGAGAAGGATTTTGCCGCCCAGCGAAGTCTACAGCAGGCTTTTGATCCGGATAAACGCCTTAATCCCGGCAAGGTGATTCCAGTCAGCGATCAAACTGAAATTGACGGCGAAGCGCCGTCGAGCCAGAAGCCGATCAGCGCCAAAACCGAAAGCGCGGCCGAAAAGGAAATCATCGAAAAAATTCAAAGTGCCGCTGCAAACGGAAAGGCTTTGCAGCCCGCTGGCTGCGGTACATTCCTTCATTTCGGCAACCTGCCCGACAGGGACTGTGAATTTTTAAATAGCGCTGATCTGGACGGGATCATTGAATTTGACCCTTACAATCAGTTCGTATCGGTCGGGGCGGGCATATCCCTTGATGTGCTTCAGCGCAAGCTATCCGATCAAAATCAGTGGCTGCCGATCAGGCCCTCTTTTTCTGTTCAGGAGCATTCCATTGGCGGCGTGATGGCACTGGCGGCCTGCGGACCAGAACGCATGCGCTACGGGGCCCCGCGCGATTTGGTCCTGGGTTTGCACTTTCTGAATGGTAGCGGCCAAAAAATTTCAACCGGTGGCAAAGTGGTTAAAAATGTTGCCGGCTACGATCTGACAAGACTGATGATTGGATCTGCCGGGACGTTGGGTCTGATCACCGAAGTGACCTGTCGGGTGATGACCTTACCAGAGCGCTGCACTGCCGTCAGTGTGGAAGGAACCCTGTCAGAATGTTCCGTCCTGGCTTCCAGGTTAACTGTCTCCCGCCTTGAACCGGTATTTGTCGTAATGATTCCGGAAA
>JASFPY010000024.1:0-10592 GCA_050115755.1 Desulfobacteraceae bacterium
CTACAACACCTACCTGGAGGGCATGAAAACGATCATCCAAGACGGCATTGCCGCCGGGGAATTCCGTGACGTGGACCCGGATGAAGCGGCCTACAGCCTTATGGCGCTGATAGAAGGGATGGTAATGTATCGCAATATCGGTTTCCGGCCTCTATCGCCGCAACACTATAGAACCGTGTGCAAAGATATCGCCCGGCGGTATCTGATCACCAGCCAGCCTTATAAGGACGATTAATGCAACGCATTTTGCAAAAGGAGGGAATCATGTCCAGACCATCTGTTATTATCATCGGTGCCGGACTGGGGGGATTATCCACCGGCACCTATGCCCAGATGAACGGTTATCAATGCCAGATATTCGAACATGCCCGGCATCCCGGCGGAGTAGCGGCTCAATGGAAACGGCATGGCTACACCATCGACGGCGGCATTCACTTTTACATGGGCTACCGGCCGGGGCAGCCCGACCATGATCTCTATCGCGAACTTGGCATCTATCAAAAGGACCAATACCTTGAAATAACAAACTACGGCCGCTTTCTGAACCCCGCTGATGGGCGCTCCCTGGATATCACTCAGGACCTGGATCAACTCGCCGCCACCATGAAAAATATCTCCCCTGAGGATGCCGCCTTTATCGACAAAGTCCTTACGGGTGCCAAGGCCTTCAGGCAATCATATATGACCGCATCCATGCAAAAGCCGCCGGATATGACGCGGTGGTGGGACACACTCAAAATGATGATCAAAATGAAAGGAACCCTCCGCTACTATTCACGGTGGTATATGCAATCACTCGAAGAGGCTACCAGGGAGCTCCATGACCCCTGGCTGGCCCATGTCTTTAAGTATCTCTTTCTGCCGGAAGTGCCGGTCGTCTTTATCATGATTATTCTGGGCGCGCTGTCAGGCGGCAATATGGCTGTCCGCAAAGACGGCGCCGGAGGATTTGCCCGGGCTTTGGAAAAACGCTATTTGGATCTAGGTGGTAACGTTGCCTATCGATCAACTGTGGAAAAAATCCAGGTTGAAAATGATCGCGCCGTGGGTGTGCGTCTGTCAAACGGCGAAGAATATCGGGCCGATCACATCGTATCGGCTGCCGATGGATTTTCGACGCTTTATGACTTGCTGGACGGTAAGTATGTAACTGCGGAATTGAAAAAGCTGCACGCAGAATGGCCACTCTGGAAGCCCGTGGTTCTGATTAATTTCGGCGTGGCCCGCGATTTTTCCGATCAGCCCTCCATTATGATGCTTAAGTCCACATTCAGCCCTAAAGCCGGTTATCTTACCGGCAATTCCTGGATCATTCGTATCTTCAACTATTGTCCGAGCTGTGCACCCGTGGGACGAACCCTGGTGCAGGTCATGATCGAATCCGAATGGCAACCCTGGAAAGACATCAGGGAGGATAAAGACGCTTACAACGCAGAGAAAGAAAGGACAGCCAGGCAGGTATTGGAACGATTGAATGATGTATGGCCCGGAATCAAGGATCAGGTTGAAATGACAAATGTGGCCACGCCCCATACCTGGTGGCGCTTTACCCGCAATCGTCAGGGTGCTTTCGAAGGCTTTGCGATTATCGACAAAATATTTACCACAAAAGTAAACCGGACCCTGCCGGGCCTGGACAATTTCTTTATGGCCGGCCAATGGGTGATGCCGGGCGGCGGGGTTATACCGACACTGGTATCAGGAAAACATGCTGCCATGCTGCTGTGCCGCCGGGACGGAAATGCATTTAAAACAACCTTTGAAGAAGCCCGGTGATGTTCTTTCATGCAAATGGAATGACAAAGGCCCTGTCAGAAGTTTCAGATGCAAGTACTTAAATTCAGTTTCGACCGGGGCATTAGAGTAGTAATGGGTGTTAAAGCAAGTCGCCACGCCCCCTTAGACTTTCAATGTTGTGGACGTGTGCGTGATACCCTTCCCCGATATCACTGGTCGCCCGGCCGATAACTTCACCATATTTGATAACATTTTCGCCTTTTTTGATTGGTTTGACTGCAAATTTATGCCCGAATTGAATAGGATCCTTCACAATATACGCCAAGATCGTGTCACCGAGTTGCGCATGAACCGTTTCATTCTCACTGACATCCGATAACAGTGAAGCTACATTATCATTTTTGTTGATGATGATTGCTCTTTTCATTAAAAAGGCATTCCTTTCATAACGTTGCAAGCTTTGGCAAACTGTTTCAAAACCGTTTCTACGTGAGGGGGGATATGTTAAGAAGGGCCTCCATTCTGGGATCACGGCGAAAAACTGAAAAGTTATCATATCCCATAGTTTCACCTATCGTCTGTTTTCCAGATGCTACATCTATGATTTCCTGATAAATCCGCTGTCCGGCATTCACTCTGACTCCAAATGGTGCCATCTCTCTGGCGAGAATCTTGGTTAAACAGATAACACCGGCCTTGGATACTGCGTAATGTGCTCCGGATGACAGACCGCCAACCTTTCCGGCTATCGAGGCCATGTTAAGGATTTTGCCCTTTCTCCGTGGTTTGCCAAAACTTCAGTTATTCTTTTGCCAATCCCCTGACCACCCCCAGTGATAATTGCCGTTTTCTCCAAAATCTCCATTTTTGTGACCTTTCAAATAATGGCAGCAAATGGTTTTACTGGTTTTAAATGTTCCCTATTACCAGGCCATCCAACCCCCATCGACAGGAAGGGGTACGATCTGTGATGGAAGCAGTTCTTTCTGGATCCTTTTGAATGGCTTGTGTTAATTCTGTTTCAAAAAAGCTGGGGGCAAGCGCGTTGACATTTATTCCTTTGCTCGCCCAGTCATTCGCCAAAGCCCTGGTTAATCCGGCAATTCCATGTTTGGCGGCAGCATAGGCTGCTACGTTCAACCCCCCCTGAAAGGCCATGATTGAAGCGACATTAATTATTTTACCTTTTCCTTTTTGAAGCATTACCTGTCCGGCTGCCTGTGATAGAACAAAAGCGGCAGTCAGATCTATTTCCAGCGTCATATCCCAATCGCTTTCGGAATAATCCTTGGCGGGCGCTCGTCTAATAATGCCGGCATTGTTGACCAGGATATTAACATCACCGAGAGCGCTGATGGCCTCGGCAATAACCTTGCGCGTCTGGTTCCGTTGAGTCAAGTCTGCACGAATATGAAAGTAATTGCGGCCCATTTGATTTACAGCTGCCTCCAATTCCAAGTTTGGACTGCGGCTAACCGCAATTGTATCGGCGCCGGCTTCAGCCAGAGCCAGCACGATTGCTTTTCCAAGTCCTTTGGTGCCACCAGTAACCACCGCCACCTGACCGTCTATTCGAAATTGATCCAGAATCATATTTTTTTTCTCTGTATGAAGTATTCATTAAGCCATACTTTACGTCCTCCAGAGCTGCCGCTGCCATAAATTGCGTCAAAACCAGCGCCCCTGACCGGTTCTAAAGTATATTCATGTTTTTATCATATACTCATTACTTTCATAATATCAAACTAATTTTCATAATATAGCCCAAAAAAATTTACTTTGGCATTTCAGCGCTTATTTTCTCTGCTGTTTTTATGACAAGATCAAGTATCTCACTGTTGATGCGTTCCATTGGCATACTGAAAATTGAGCCAGTAACGCTAACGGCAGCTATTACCCTGCCTTGTGATTTTATTGGAGCAGCCACACATCGCACGCCCTCATAATATTCTTCATTATCAATAGCATAACCTTGTTTTCTTACGTTTTCCAACTCTTCCAACAGTTGTGCCATACTTGTAATTGTGTTTTTACCGTAGGCCTTGAGCGGTTGATTTTGGTAAAGGCCCTTTATTTCTCTGGTACCGCGATCAGATAACAATACCTTGCCACTTGCTGCCGCATGCGGGAGTGTGCTAAACCCGATATACGTATCTAAAGCGAGACCCCCAATTTTTTGGATTTTATCGATAAATGTTACCCGTCCGTTCCGCAAAACCGTTAGGTTGATCGTTTCATTCAGTTTGTTGTGTAATTCCCGAAGATGGGCATATGCCGTTCGTCGGATGTCCAAGTGTTCGAGTATCTTACTGCTGATTGTAAGAAATTTGAAGCCCAGAAAATATCGTTTTGTATCCTGGTCTTGATCGACGTAATCCAGGGATCGCAGGGTGCTTAAGATATGATGAATGGAGCTTCCCGGCAATTCCAATATATCCGCTATTTCCGAAAGTCGAAGGCCCCGATGATTTTCATTCAGCAAATCGATAATTTTGAATGTCTTATCTAATAATTTAAGCTTCATAATCGGCTCAAAATTTCATTATATGAAATTAAATTTTATGATTTACAATATGATATATATAGCTGGCAAAACCATGTCAAGATTTTTTAAAAACACAATTTGGCCGGCAAAAATCAAAAAGCCTTTCAAGAATTTTATTTCTTGAAGGGCTTCACAATCGATATTTTGTCAAAATATAAATTGAATTTTGCTTTGTCCCTTCAATGTTGCACGCGCCTTTCAGCGGGTACAAGGCGTGATTCAAAACCATGTATTATTACGATATTCCAGATAGACTTTTCCGTACTTGGATTCCAACTCCCTTTCTTCTGATCTCTGCCAATAGAAGATATTTGCAATGGCCACAAACCCCAGGCATAAACTTAAGACCGCCCCATGATAGATGGCCCATCCAAAAATCCAGAGAATGAATCCGAGGTACATCGGATGGCGGATTTTGGAAAACAGGCCCTTTGTCACAAGGTTGTTGATGTTTTCAACGCCTCGCAGATAAATCGTAGCACCAATGGCTAAGGCCAATCCAATCCAAAATATACCAAAGCCAATCCACGCGACAACAGGCGGCAAGGGGACCCGGAGCGGATCCAAAGCACACATGTTGAACCAGCTTGCCCACATAAGGCACATTGCCAAAAATACGATTGAAAGCGTAACTCTGTTTTCAGGACTGACGCGACCCGTTTTTTTGAGTTCCTCATAAATTGCTCGGATGATCATGCCCAAGAAATAGAGACCCACGAATACAAGATAATTCGTTTTCATTTTTCATATGCTCCCAAGCGCTATCGCCAGATTATTTGGCCGGTGCAAATCTTATCAAAGAAAGGGTTCTATCCTTGTTCATCTCCATTTCCGCTAAAACGCATCTCACAGCCTCATGATTTCTTTCGTCTCATCTTTGGTGTCACCCAGCTTGTAAGGGATGAAAAACAGCAGCCCGATCAGGCATGACAGGGCGCACACCAGCCAGATGACTCTGACCCCGAGAGGATTTTCAGCACTGTAGCCGAAGGCGAAAAATACGAGCGCCAGAATCAGGGAACAAAGCGCCCAGCCCGTTTTGCGTACAATACCGTATATTCCATAGTAAATGGCCTCGCGTCGTTGCCCGGATTTCAATTGATCATAATCGGTCAGGTCGGCGATGATGCCCAGTACAGCGACAAACATTCCACCGATGGGAATCGCGGTAACGGGAAAGATCAGCATGGCCTGAACCATCGGGGATAGCGCCTTTGAAAAACCGATGAAAAAATTAAATATGAAGCCGGTTGTCATTGCCAAAATAATAACTCTAAAAACCTTCCTTTTAGGAAACTTCTTCAGCAGCCAGTACCACATCGGTGTTGCAGCAGCCATCAAAATGATCACCTCAGCCATCAACACGGAGGCATCTGCTTCTTTGCGGCCCAGAATCAGCATCGTGGTGTAGGGAACATTCATGAGCATGAGCTGATAGGTCAGTTGAACGAACATAACCATTAGCGCAAAAGATAAAACCTGCCGATCCGCAAAGGTTTCTTTTACGACTTTGAAAAAGCCCATCGTTTGTGCTCCGGTAGTACCCGAAAAGCGCTCTTTGATCCCGAAGAGCGTCAGCTCTCCGGCAATGAATGCCGCCCCTCCCAGGATCAAGGCCATGGGAAAAGCGCCCAGTTTTTGAAACAGCGAACCGGATAACCCGCCGCCCACAAGTGCGCCGAGCACCCCGATGATCACACCGATAGAAGCAATTTTTACCCGTTCCGAATTCTGATCACTCATCTCCGGCAAAACAGCGAACCATGGTACCAGGACCCCTGTGTAGCCCCAGTAATAAAAAAAGAGCACGACAGATAGTGAAATAACATTGACCGGATGGTTGCCGGCTACCGGAGGCAACCAGACAAAGATAAAGGCCACAAAAAGTATCGGCGTGGAAATAAAGATATACGGTTTTCTTCTTCCCCATCTGGATCGGGTGCGGTCACTCAGATATCCGATCAGGACATCGCTTACGGCGTCCAGAATCCTTCCTCCCGCTAAAATGATACCGATGGCTGCCAGCGGAATATACTGCGTAAGGCCCGAATCTTGCGGCGGTGCATAAAAATAGGGTAACCAGGCATACAAAATCGTGTCATAAACGTTAAATGAGAACCCCGCCATGTTGTAAAGGATGATCTCTATTAACGTCACACCGGCACTGTGTTTAGCGGCAGATTGCTTGCGCATTACCTTTTCCAGATTCAATGTCCAGGCAAATCAGGCTTCCCACTCGGCTGCATAAAAGTCATCCATGGAACGTGCGGCCGTCAGCTCCACATAATCATCCAGTTCCTTTAAGAGCTTGGGGTCGAGCACCGGCGCCTGATGATTCGCCAAAATTTTGAGCGCCTCAGCTCGGGCTCTTTCCAGCATTCCTTTATGGCCGCCTTTTTCCCAGGTTTCCCGCTGATCCTGGTCAACGATTTTAGAATAATACAGCTCCTGTTTGAAATGTTCCAGGGTATGCGATTCCATGATGTAGGTGCCACCCGGACCAACCCTTTTTATGATATCGAGCGCCAGGGTATCATCGGTCACCTCAATACCGCTGAGCGCTCGTTTAACCGTCCCGATTAAATCGTTGTCGATCACCGCCAGCTCATGCCCGCCCGCGGTAGTAGATTCTGTCGTTCCGACACAGGTGATATAGTTGGCGCCGGCCATAGCCGTCATCATCATGGTGCGGATCCTTTCAACACCACATTGGATATCGAAGGTTTTCGATTCCGTGCCGCCGGCCACAGCGCGGCAAGGAATATCATAAAAATGCGCCAGCTGGGTGCAGGCCGCACTGATCAGACCCGTTTCCACCGCTCCCAGGGTGGTGGTGCCGGCCTTCATCTCGGCCACAGTTGAGACGGTGCCATAAAGAACCGGTGTTCCCGGGTTAACCGCCTGAGCCATGATAATGTGCGCCAGGACTTCAGCGTTATGCTGTACCAGCAACCCGGCCAGGGTAACCGGGGCCGTGGTTCCGGCCATGGCTTCGGGTGAAACCAGGGCGGGCTGTCCGTATTCGGCCACTATCATCAACCCTTCCAGCTGGGCCTGGATTGTTGCCAACGGGCTTTGAATGCTGACAATCGTCGCAAATGGATGCTGGTTTTTGACCGCCTCACGCCCCCCGGCCACCAGAAGCATCATTTCCATCATATCGCGGGTCGCCATGACCCCGAAGGCTCCCATGCCGAAAGACTTGCGGCAATTTTTGGCCCAGGAGCGAATCGCTTCCACATGTATGGTGTGCATTGGAATATCGTTGGGCCAGATATCCATCTGGTTGGCCACGACATGGTCCAGGTATTCGAAGAGAATCAGATGGTCGGTCATATCCTGCAGGGTCGTCGGCCGGTATTGCCCGGTCTCAAGATCGCTAATGTTGATTGGTGTCCCCAGCCCGCTGAAGATCTGTGTTTCAGGATTGATTTTCCACTGCCGGCTTGGATCGGCACCGCGAAGAATGAATTCCCGGGGAGCATTTTTGATAGATTCTTCAACAAAATCCGGCCTGAATTTAACCCGTTTTTCATTTTCATCGACTTGACATCCTAAATCTGCCAGCAAATGACGCATCTTTTTCAACTCAACCTTGATGCCGACATCCGAGAGCACTTCAAGCGAATGCTTGTGAATGGTTTTTATCTCCTGTTCGTCCAGGACTTCTAACTTGCTGATTTTCATCATCCCCCCCTGTACATGCCCGTTAAAATCATGTTAACTAAAAGTGGTTTCAAAACCTCAGATCAGGTTCAAGGGCCCCGCTTACCAGCGGGACTTCGCCTCTGCTTTTTTTAATTAAAGGTGCTCAGCAAGGCCGGACAATCCGACACAAATATTGGCGCACCATCGGGGCCTTTTGAGCTCATTAAATAATCTTACAAATAGATGCGAAATCCCGCTCTATCAAGCGGGAAGATGGGGTTTTGAAACCACTTTTAGGCATAATCGAAAAAGTATAAACATTTGTATTCGATCGGAGCTGAATGTCAATAGCAAAAGGAGGTTATGGTGAAGAATATCAAAAATCAACAATGGTGTTTCGATACATTATGCGTTCATGCCGGTGAAGGGGTCGACACCGATACAAAAGCCATCCGCCGGCCGATTCACATGGCCAATTGTTATGCGTTTCCAACAGATATAACCGAACTGCTGGAAACGCTTTCATGGGAGCATCTGGACAAATTTCAGTATACCCGGGAGCATAGTCCAACCCCCAGGCATTTAGAGGAGCGACTTGCCGTTCTCGAAGGCGGTCAGGATTGTATTGTTTCAGCCAGCGGGATGGGTGCAATTGCGGCTACTTTTTTTACCTTGCTCAATGCCGGCGACCATATTGTAGCATCAGAAGTCAGTTACACCGGGACACAGAAACTGCTTGGCTTTCACCTGCCGAGATTCGGCGTTGACGTAAGCCTGGTAGATACCACCGATTTGAAAGCGGTAAGCAATGCAATCAGAAAGGATACCAAAGTGGTTTATGTCGAAACCCCCGGCAATCCGGTTATCGGCATCAGCGACATTGAAAAAATATCCGAGATGGCCCACGTTGTCGGCGCCACAATGATCGTAGACAGCACCTGGTCCGGAATGTTAAACCAGCGGCCACTTTCTCTGGGTGCCGACATGGTGATCCATAGTTTGACGAAGTATGTCAACGGTCACGGGGATGCCATTGGCGGAGCGATAATCGGGCCTCAAAAAATGCTTGGCGACATCAGAGAATATGGCATTGTACACCTGGGTGCTTGCATCAGCCCATTCAATGCCTGGTTGATTCTCAGAGGTTCGGTGACGTTACCGATGCGGATGGAAAAGCACTCTCAAAACGCGCTGGCTGTGGCGTCTTTTCTGGAATCGCATCCCAAGGTAAAATCCGTGACCTACCCGGGATTGAAAAGCCATCCCGATTATAAAGTCGCTAAAAAGCAGATGAAGGCATTCTGCGGGATGCTGAATTTCAATCTCAAGGCGGACATGATGGCCCATTTCGATTTTCTGAAAGAACTTCAGCTCATCACCCATGCGGTGTCATTGGGTCATGACCAGAGCCTGATGGTTTATATTCCCACCGAATTTTTTTTCGAGGATATGGTCATATTTACCGATGCTCAAAAAGAAAAGTATGCTGAGCTTATGGGCGAAGGTATTTTCCGTTTAAGTGTCGGCATCGAAGATTCAAAGGATATCATCGCTGATTTGAGTCAGGCGTTGGATAAGGTTGATTAGAATGGGTTTTGAAATGACTTCTAAATAAAAATCATAGAATCGGTATCATTTGATCCTAACAGACCCTAGTCATGGCCCCGGCTCCTGCTCCTTTGTAATCGGGGCAGCCACATGCCGACATCACGCACATACGATCTGTAATCATCACCAAATCGTTTCAGCAACAATCGCTCTTCGTATCGGGACAGGTAATACAGAAAAGCCGCAGCGCCAAGCAAAACAGCCGCCGCCAACGACATGTTCAGCAGGAAAAGGCCCAGGTAGAGCAAAACCTCACTCAGATAAATCGGGTGCCGCACCACGCCGAAAACACCTTTGCGGATAACCGACGGGGTTTGCCGCACTTCACCAAAAACAATTCTCAAGCCGGACCAGGCACAGTAAGCCGAAAGGCATAGAAGCACAATCCCGACCGGTTTCCTGACCAGAGCAGGAACAATATCATTGAGCTGGGTGGTGTATTTCAGAAAAAACGAATCGGTAATCCATATTCCAAAAAAAAGCAGCGCAAAAATTATCTGCCCGGCATCACCGAAGGGATGTTCGCCGATGAGATCATCTCGCTGCTCAAACCATTTCTTTCGGGCTGTTTTAGGTTCTTTCAAAAGTTTTTCCTTTACGAATAATCTATTTTCAATCCGCAGAGGTTAGATCTATTTTTGAATTTTTGATCCGAGCCAGACTGAAACTTTGATGAAAAAAATCTCGCTATTGTTTTTGAAATGAAGGTTTTAATCGACTGCGCATATGTTCAATCATTTTGTCTAAGTCCTCGAATGCGTCAAATTGAACATCAATTGAAGGAGTCTGTCCAGTAGAAAGCCGCCGCCGTACATACGCAATCGTTTTTGATGCGATAATCTCAATTCTGGAACTGCAAGCCATGGCTGTTTCCCTCGCAAATAAATAATTGAGGGGTCGGGGAGTTTTTCCCTGCAACCCATTTTGCAGCGAGCATAAGGCCTATCAAATAAAGAAGCAAGGCCCGCCTGGGGCTGCGCCGCTGCCAGCCGCAACAAATGATTACCGGGCTTCGACAACGCCCCCAGAACGTCTAGCTGGACTCTGAACAGGC
>JASFPY010000025.1:0-10529 GCA_050115755.1 Desulfobacteraceae bacterium
CGATGATGGTGATGTCTCTGAAAATAGCCGGGAACTTCGGAATCGGCCTGTAGTGTTTTGTATCTTTGATCAGCGGAAGCAGTTGATCAAAATGGAGTTCAAATAAAAATGCCGGTTGCTCTAAGTCATAGTTTGCAAGCACTTCCGGATGAATTTCACCAACGAGCCCCAACGGCTTATCGTTGCTCAGAATATGGGCGCTATGCCCGGCTCGCGTATAGGCGCACTCATTTTCAGGCAGGCGGGTAAATTGAATCCCATCGATTTGCAAGGCATTTAATAATCCTTCGGCCACCCCTTTGATGTCATAAAAGTCACAAACCGCTGCCTGATCGTGCCAGGAAGCCTCATGGCGAAAACCGGTCCAGAGTCCGGCAATAATTTCTGGTTCACTGGGCAGTTGCGGGGGGTTTTCATTGATAAAGATTTTGCCGATTTCAAAAATTTTTAAATTTTTTACCTGCTGGGAAAAATTATAATGCACCGTTTGCAGAAGGCCCGGGACAAGTGATGTGCGCATGGCTGCCTGATCTTCCGTCAGCGGATTTAAAATATCAACCCGCTGTCTTCGCGGATCCTCTGCCCTTAATCTCAGCCGGTCAGCGGATTGCTGGTGCATGAAACTGTAGTTGGTGGTTTCATGGAATCCGAATCCGGCCATCAGCTGGCGTGTCCGGTCGCGAACATCGATTTCTTTCTGATATATTCGCCCGGTAGCAGGCATTGCCGGAAATGTCGTCGGGATATGGTTGTACCCGGATAGCCGGGCGACTTCTTCCATGAGGTCTTCGGGCCTGGAAATATCCACCCGGAAACTGGGCGAAGTGACCGTTAAAAAATCGTCCTCTTTTTTTGAGCCTTTTTTTTCAACGCTAAACTCGATGGATTTGAGAAGAGTTGCAATCTCCTTGTGCTGCAGCTGGGTTCCGAGCAAACGGTTGGTATTTTTTACGCTGAGTTTCAGGCTTTTTACCGGCTGCGGGTTGGGGTGTTCATCGATCAGCCCGTTGATTAACCGGCCCCCGCTGAGTTCGGCCATTAGTCTGGCTGCCCGGTTTGCAGCCGCAATCTGTCCTGCAGGGTCTACCCCGCGTTCGAAGCGATAAGAAGCGTCGGTGCTCAAACCCAGCCGTTTAGAGGTCCGGCGGGTGCTGACCGCGTTAAAATAGGCGCTTTCCAGCAGCACCCGGGTGGTGCTGTCCTCAATTTCGGAGTTAAGTCCCCCCATGATCCCGCCGACAGCCACCGGTTTTTGGCCGTCACAGATCATCAGCATCTCAGCATCCAGGACCCGTTCTTTCTGATCCAGGGTGACAAACCTTTCGCCTTTGTCGGCGGTGCGCACCACGATTCTGTTTTCCGCTAAAAAGTCAAAATCGAAGGCATGCAGGGGCTGGCCGGTTTCCATTAGCACAAAATTGGTGACATCCACGATATTGTTAATGGGCCGTTGTCCGACGGATAAGAGCCGTTCCTGCAGCCAAAACGGAGAGGGCTGTATCCTGATATCTTCAAGCAGGCGCGCCACGTAACGCGGGCAGTGGTCCGGGGCCTCAATTTTAACTGAGGTGCGTTTGGAAATATCATCGCCCCTGTCGACGAGTTTGAAATCGGGATAGGTTAACCCAACTTTCTGAATAGCGGCAATTTCCCGGGCGACGCCGATCACGCTGAGGCAATCCGGCCGATTGGGGGTTATTTCAATTTCAAAAACGGTGTCCGAAAGCCTCAATGCGGATGCCAGTTTGTCGCCGACGGCCAGAGATGGATCCAGGACCATGATACCGCTGCGATCCTCTCCCAGGCCCAATTCGCCTTCACTGCAAAGCATTCCTTCGGAAGCCTGCCCGCGAATGACACTTTTTTCCAGAACAAAGCCTTCCGGAAATTCGGTGCCGGGCAGGGCGATGGCTGAAAGCATTCCGATCTGGGTGTTGGGAGCGCCACAGACGACGGAAACCTTTCCCTTACCGGTATCAACCTGACACAAATGCAGTTTGTCGGCATTGGGGTGGGGGGCGATTTTTTCAATTCGACCGACATACACCGTGTCCAGGTAACTGTAACGATCGGAAACCGACTCGACCTCGAGCCCGACCATGGTCAGGGCTTCCGCCAGGTCCGAGGGGTCCATTTCAATCGGCACATAATCTCTGAGCCAGCTCAGGCTTACCTTCATCTTATACTTCTTAGTGGGTGGTTAAATCGTTAATGGGTTGATTCGTTAAATGCTTGTTCAAGGTATCATGTTTCGATCCATTTATGGGTCGAAAACGAAAGAAAATTAAAATTGAGACAGAAATCTCATATCATTTTCAAAGAATTTGCGGATGTCGTCGATTCCGTATTTAAGCATGGCGATACGGTCAACGCCCAATCCAAAGGCAAATCCGGTATAGCGATCGGCATCGTATCCAACGTTTTCATACAGCGCCGGATGAACCATTCCGGAGCCCAGAATTTCCAGCCAACCGGTTTGCGAACATACCCGGCATCCCTTGCCCCGGCACATGACACACAGAATATCGACTTCGGCACTGGGTTCGGTAAAGGGAAAAAAACCGGGACGAAATCGCAGGCTGATCTGCTCATCAAACATCTGATGGACAAAGGCGGTGAGCGTTCCTTTTAAATCCCCGAAAGAGATATTCTCATCCACCAGCAGACCTTCAACCTGGTGAAACATGGGCGTGTGAGTCAGATCCGAATCGCAACGATAAACTTTACCGGGCATGATGATGCGCACCGGTGGTTGCTGTTTTTCCATCGTTCGAATTTGAAGCGGAGAGGTGTGCGTTCTCAGCACGATATCATCGGAGATGAAAAAGGTATCCTGCATGTCCCGCGCCGGATGATCCTGTGGGAAATTAAGGGCTTCAAAATTGTAATAATCCAGTTCGACTTCCGGCCCTTCGGCAATTTCAAACCCCATCTCGGTAAAAATATCACAAATTCGCTGGTTAATCTGGGTAATGGGGTGAAGTGATCCGCTGGGTGCCGGCCGGCCGGGCAGAGAGACATCGATTGCTTCCCTGGTGGTTTTAACACCTGCTTTGCGGCGGTGCCATGCGTCGGTAAAAGCTGCATCCAGCAGATTCTTAACTTCGTTTGCCTGTTTGCCGGCTGCCGGGCGTTGATCGGCTGGAAGTTTTGAAATGTTCCTTAAAAATTGAGTAATAATTCCTTTGCGCCCCAGATAACGGATGCTGATATCCTGGACCGTCTGATGGTCGGATGCCCCTTTGAGCTCCTTTAAAGCTTCCTGATAAATTTGTTCAATGGATTTGTCCACCTTTTACACCTGCAGCCAACTCCGCAATCTTGTTAAAGGCGGCTGGATCTGAGACGGCCAGCTCAGCCAGGATTTTTCGATCCAGGTTGACTTTTGCCAGTTTAAGACCGTGTATGAACCGACTGTACGACAATTTATGGATACGGGCAGCGGCATTTATCCGTGTGATCCACAGCCTGCGAAAATCGCGCTTGCGCTGTTTTCTATCCCGATAGGCGTACATGAGGGATTTATCGACTGCATCCGCCGCCGTTCGAAATAATTTGCTGCGGCCGCCGCGGAAGCCTTTGGCCAATTTTAAAATCTTTTTTCTTCTTTTTCTGGCTTTGAAGCCACGCTTGATTCTCATTTTTATTTCTCCATTTTAACCGATAGCCTAAATCCTATGCTGTTATATTTATTGATTTTAATTTAATTCTAAATAGCATAGGGCTAAGCGCATAGCGTAAATAATGAAATATTCCTTTTTTTCAAACCCTTTGCTCTATGCCCTATGCCCTATGCACCATGCCCTATGCACCATGCGCTAACCGTTGGGTAACAGCAATCTTATCTGTTTTGCATTGGTTTTGTCAACGAGCCGGCTTTTGCGCAGCGACCGTTTTCGTTTGGTTGATTTTTTGGTTAAAATATGGCTTGCAAAGGATTTTTTGTAGACAATTTTTCCCGTGCCTGTTTTGCGAAATCGTTTGGCTGCACCTCGATTTGTTTTTATCTTTGGCATTTATCTTTCTCCTTTTTTGTAAAAATAGATGGCGTGAGCAATTGCGAATTCCGTCTCACGCCACCTGAGAACATATTCAATTGGAGATGGGTTCTTAATATAATTTAATTTTTAGATCAAGTTATTTCGATGAAAGAACCATGACCAGGGTTCGGCCTTCGAATTTGGGCTCCTGTTCCACCATCGCAATTTCTTCTGTTTCTTCAATGATCCTTTGCAGCACCGTTCTTCCAAGTTCCGACAAGGTAATTTCGCGACCTCTGAAAATAACGCTCACTTTGACTTTATCTTTATTACCGATAAATTTTTTAATATGACCGATTTTAACCTGCAGGTCATGCTCGCCGGTTTTGGGACGAACTTTTATTTCTTTGAGCTGAAAAGTGCTTTGTTTTTTCTTGGCCTCCTGCTTCTTTTTCGTTTGCTCATATCGATAGCGGCCATAGTCCATAATTTTGCAGACCGGTGGTTTTGCATTGGGTGAGACTTCCACCAGATCAAGGCCAGCTTCATCTGCGGCTGCAAGGGCTTCTTTAATTGGTATGATTCCGATTTGTTCACCGTCAGGGCTGATTACCCTGACTTCTTTGGCTCGAATTCTTTGATTAACATTAACTTGGTTAGATCGGTTCGGTCTATTGGGTCTTCTTGGAACAGCTATGCTTTCACCTCCTATGCCAGAGTTTTCTGTTACGAATGACTCAGGTGTTGCTTCAATATGGCATTCAAAATTATGCTGAAAATATCAACACCTTTTCATCCTGCGGCGCTCGATCAATTTAAGCACCGAATTATCCTCAATATACATATTTTATTGTTATCGCAGCCCGATTTAGGCTTTTTATCAGTGTGAAGTATATAACAAAATTAAGAAATGCAAGAAAAAAATGCAAGTAAAAATGTGTTTCGATTCGTTTGAAACCTTCGGTTTAAACCGCTTTATTGGTCAAGGGTATAGGCAGCCAAAAGGCTGTCCTTCAAATAGGTGTTTTTCGGTTCTGAGAAAAAAGCCTTCAACAATTCCAAACTTTCGCTACGCAATACGCCGGGTATGATCGCCATCTGGTTTGTTTGATATAGAGGGGTCAGCTTGGTTGCATCGCACTGGGTGCCGCCTCCCATCGGGTCCTCATAAGCGAAAACAAGCTTGCCGATGCCGCTGATCATCAGGGCGCCAAAACACATCAGGCAAGGTTCCAGCGTGCTGAACACAGTGACCTTTCGCATATTAACTTTCGAGTCTAAACTAAACAGTCTTCGCAAGGCAACAAGCTCGGCATGATCGACCTCATTGGGGTAATCTCCGGTGGTGCCTTTGCGTGCCCCGCTAGCCAGGATTTTTTTGTCATAAACCATGATGCAACCCACCGGAAATTCACCGGCTGTCAGGGCAGTCTGCGCCTCTCCCAAGGCAATTTTCATGAAATATTCGTTGTCCATTGGTTTCATGTTTTTAAGGTTTCAGGTGTCGGGTGTCAGGTGTCAGAATCTGCAGCGCTGACACCTGAAACCTGAACACTGACACCTATAATTTACAGACATCATCATCACATTCACAACGATCATCGATTTCATAACAATAAAGAATCCTGGACTCCATCTCGGCCTGTTGATCTGAAATCGGTGCAAAGGTTTCGCCGGCCGCCATCCGGATTAATTCCGCTTTTGGCGGGATCGATTCCAGACCGATGGCGGTCACCTTACCCGATGTACCATTGATTATCTCGGCATCCTTTCCGTTGGTGATGACGGCTACCGGCACCTGGTAAGGCGCAACCAGCCGCGAAATGGCCAGCACCGAACGCCGGCGGCTTACCAGGGATCCGGGCCCGTACTGCAGGACCATACACATCCTGCCGGCCAGCGTTATGGTAAAATCAATCTTGATAACCGCCTTTTTACGATCGGCCCTTGTGACAAGCCTTTTGCGCGGCTCAATATCCGCTTTTAAGTACCCCAGCTGACGGATCAGCAAACCCGCAATTTTTTGTCGATAACGCTCATCGTGGGTGTCCTTTACGGTCTCGCCGGTTATAAAATCGGTCAGTTCGCCCAGTATGAGATGATGTCCATTCATTCGGTTGCCCCGTGGTTGCGATCCCGCTCAAAGGAGCGAGCGGGTTTTGAAGCCACTTCTAAGATTTTGCTTTACAATTATCAACCGTGCTAATAATATACGCATCTTTTAGATTTTCCAAACGATTTATGGTATTGTCAGCCCCGTCGGTTTCGATAACCGGCCGCAGGACTTAGGATCAAAAAATCTTATAAAGGCGACTTGCGAGTATACAGACTCACCATGTCCATCCGAGAAGAATATGAACGGCGCGAGAAAAAATTTATGTCGCCGTTCGGGTGTTTAAGCTCAAATTCAAGGGGTCGTGCTGTTGTCGAAGAACCCTGTTCGGTTCGAACCGCATTCCAGGTGGATCGGGATCGAATCGTTTTTTCAAACGGCTTCCGGCGCTTAAAACACAAGACTCAGGTTTTTCTGGCCCCGCTGGGTGATGACTACCGGACCCGCTTAACCCATACACTGGAAGTGTCCCAGATGGCGCGCGCCATGGCCCGGGCCCTGGTTTTAAATGAAGACCTGGTTGAAGCCATCGCACTGGGCCATGATCTGGGCCACACACCCTTCGGGCACAGCGGCGAAACCGTGCTGAAAGAGATTTATTCGGCCGATTTTTCGCACAATGAACAGAGCCTGCGGGTCGTTGAGGTTCTGGAAAACAACGGTGCCGGACTGAATCTGACCGTTGAAGTTCGCGACGGTATTTTAAAACATTCCAAAGGCTATGGAAAGATTCTGCCGGACGACCCCGCGGAGTTGGCCTGCACCTATGAAGGCAGAATCGTGCGCATTGCCGACATCATGGCCTATTTGAATCATGATCTGGAGGATGCGATTCGAAGCGGCGTGATCCAACCCGAGCAGGTGCCTCAATTCTGCACGCGTGTTCTGGGCCGGACGCATTCAGAGCGGGCGGAAACCATGATCCGGGCGTTGATCGCTTCCAGCCAGGTTAAAGATGGCGAGCTTCAGCTGAAAATAAATGATGAAGTCTATTCGGCCATGACGGCTTTGCGGCAGTTTCTGTACGATAATGTTTACCGCTCGCCACAAGTGCACAAGGACTTTGAAAAAGCGAAAAAGATGCTGTCTGAGCTGTATACCTATTTTTTAGAAAATGAGGAACTGCTGCATCGAAAATTAGCCGAACTGCAGATGTTGGGGCGCAACCACAATAACCAGCGCCAGGAACGCACGGTTTGTGACCTGATTGCCAGTATGACCGACCGCTACGCCATGAACCTTTATCAAAAGATCTTCTTTCCCTCGCCGGTTATTTAATTCCTGTTTGGGTTTTTAGGTTGAGCCCTTTAGCCCGTTTAACCCGTTGAGCCCGTTAGAATAGGAAAAGTATCTATAGCGGTTGTCAAAAATATGTTCCGGCAAACTATCATTGCGAGGAGCTTGGCGACGAAGCAATCTTTTGGAAACCCTGAGAGATTGCGTCGCTTCGCTCGCAATGGCCTTTGAAAAATTCTCTAAGTCAATCGGAACATATTTTTGAGAACGCTGCGAGACAAACAATGGTTCTATCTTTTGGAAAAGACTCTGAGTCAACTCCGGTTTGCGCTGCTTTCGTTGACCGGCTCAAGCAAATCTATGCGGCCATGGATAGTGCCTACAATAGAGCAGCGGATCATTACGGTTTTGTCTGTGACGGATGCCGGGATAATTGCTGCCGCACCCGCTTTTACCATCACACGATAATTGAGTATGCTTATCTGATCGAAGGGTTTATGACGCTTAATTCCGCAAAACAAAATGAGGTGAAGTCGCGGGCCGTGGCCGTCGTTGATGAAACCGCCAGAGCAGCTGAAAGCGGCGCTGCCCTGCAGCTGATGTGCCCGCTTAATTTTGATGAATTGTGCATCCTGTATCCCTATCGCCCCATGATCTGCCGGCTGCACGGCATTCCCCATGAACACCAAAAACCCGGGCAAAACCCGGTTTATGGCCCGGGCTGTGAAACCTTTGACCGCCGCTGCGGCGGTAAGGGCTATTTCAAATTTGACCGCACACCGTTTTACCGCGATATGGCCATGCTTGAGAAGGAAGCCAAACAGGCCCTGGGCTTTGCCGGAAAAATCAAAATGACCGTAGCGGAAATGATCCTAACGGAGGCATAGCGCATGGAGCATAGGGCATAGAGTCGACAAAAAAACGCCATGCGCCATGCGCTCTGCGCTATGCCAGAGAAAACAACCATAGACGATGAAATCCATTGATTTAGATAAGCTGAATGACCTCCCCGGAAGAAGGATACAGGATGGTGACACTTTTTCATTTCGCTGCTATCCGGGAATCGGCTGCTATAATCTCTGCTGCCGGAATTTAAACCTGTTTTTGTACCCTTACGATGTCCTGCGTTTAAAAAACGCGTTGGACATTTCCTCAGATGAATTTCTCGACCGATACGTGGATGTGGTTCTGCGATCCGGCAATTTTTTTCCGGAAGTCCTTTTGCGCATGGCTGATAACCGGGAAAAGACCTGTCCGTTTCTGGAGGCGGCGGGCTGCATGGTTTATCCGGACCGACCCGATACCTGCCGCACGTTTCCCGTCGAGCAGGGCGTTGTGTATGATGCCGCCGGCAAAAAAGATACGGTGGTGCACTTTTTCAGGCCGCCGGGCTTTTGCCAGGGGCAGCACGAAAAGCAGCAGTGGACGGTGGCGACCTGGTCGCAGGATCAGGATGCGGAAAATTATCACAAAATGACCCTGCGCTGGGCGGAACTCAAGCGGCGGTTTCAGACCGATCCCTGGGGAGCCGAGGGCCCGCAGGGCCGCCGGGCCAAAATGGCCTTTATGGCGACCTACAACATCGACCGCTTCCGTGAATTTATCTTTAACAGCAGTTTTTTAAAGCGTTACAAAGTCAAATCGCCGGTTCTGAAAAAATTAAAGGGCGATGATGCGGAATTGCTCAAATTCGGTTTTGATTGGGTGAAGCTTTTCCTGTGGAATATAAAAACCAAAAAAATCAGACCCCGCTAAAATCGATCCCCTATTTTTGAGATAAGTTTTTCTATTTTGTCCGCGGAATAAAAGCAGTGACGGCCTCTGCGTCGACCGGGAAAGGCAGCCGCGGAGGGCTGTCCTGCTTACCGTAGCACATGATTGAAGAATTCCTCTGTTATGAGATTAAGGTATTTAATTTAGCCTTTAGCTCGTCAACGCCGTATTGACCATTCAGGGCACCCATTGGTATCCGACTTAGCGCATCGTTAAGGGCATCAAGACCAAGATTGCCAATTCCTCCGGCAGAAATGATATGCCCCTCCATTTGAAAGGCCAGATCATTCATAGAACCCAACACACTTCGATTGTTTGTTTTGGCAAAATGAATCGATTGATATTCCTCCAGAACTTTTTCGATCTGAATTTGTGAAAATCCTTCAACCCTCAGGCGCCGGAACAAACTCTGGCGGAAAATCTCGTCGAGATGATCGAAATCAGCTCTTTTCAAGCCAAAGACAAATATTGAATAAAGTGTATCGTTATTTGTGAACAATACGCCTTTTCTTCTTTCGACCCGCAACAGATTTGCGTGCCAATCGCCGATATATCCGAATTCAGGCTCAACCTCGGAGGGCTTGACCCGTAATTCTTTGAGCAACTTTTGAGTACATCGAATGAGCGACATAAGCTTGCCTCAAATTTATAACAGGATTCGACTACCTGTTTGCCCACGGCATGACCTGTCGTTTTCCGGCATGAGTCGTCCCCTTAGGGACATGACGTGTCCTTTTCCGGCATGAACCGCCAGAAATTCACACGCCGAGTATCCGGCGGATCTCTTTCAGCCGGTCCCGGGCGATGGGAAGGCGGCGGTTTACCGGCGGATCGAGCCGAAGGTCGTAATCTTTGGGGTTGCGCGGAGCAAGCGATCGCACCCGATTCAGGTTAACCACGTATGCCCGATGGCAGCGCACGAACGCCGGACCCGGAAGCTTGCGGGCAAGCTCACTTAACCGCTGGACGGAATGGTAGGGCTTTTTCCTTTTGGTCCGGATCAGCGTGTCGCCTCCCTGGGCTTCGAGATAAAAAATCGCGCCCACCTCGATCAGATCAATCGACCCATCCGCCCCTTTCACCCCCAGTCTTTGTATGACCCCTTCCATCGTCATGACGCCCCCTTCAAGTTGAGCCCGGTTTGTAAAGAGTGTTTTATAGCTGGTGTGAAGCTTCCGGGCAAGACCGAAATATCGCGCCGTCTCAGATCAATTGCTGCCGTTCTTAGAAAACCAACCAAGCCATCCCATGACCCGCATGCCGATGCGTGCTGCCAATCCTTAAAATAAACAGCGGGCCACAACATATTGTGTCCGCCATTTTTTTTTGCGAAAATCGGTGAGGCAGAGGTTAGGATAAGAAATCCACAAAATTTTGCTACCGTGAGAAAGATAGCATTATAGCCGCTATCTATACTTTGGGCGTTT
>JASFPY010000026.1:0-10455 GCA_050115755.1 Desulfobacteraceae bacterium
ATGATTTCGCCTTCAACCAGGTAAACCACTTCTTCAGCGATATTGGTGGCATGATCGGCCAGGCGCTCCAGGTGGCGGGATATTAAAAACAGGTTGATCAGGTATCCGATTTTGTCCGGATTTTCGGCCATGGCGCTTTTGATTTTATCGTAGGCTTCTTCTTTTATCTGGTCGACCTCATCATCCATTTTGACCACCTTAACCGCTGTGTCATAATCCAGCCGAATCAGTGCATCCATGCTCATTTTCAGCATGGCCTGGGCCTTTTCCCCCATGGACGAATAGTCGAAATAAAAGTCGATTTGTTCGCGTTTGGCTGTCACCGCCACGCGCTCGGCGATGTTGACTGCTTCATCACCGATGCGCTCCAACTCGGCATTGATCTTAATGACTGCAACAATAAAGCGCAGATCAATGGCCACCGGTTGGTGCAAGGCGAGTACCTTGAGACATTCCTCTTCGATTTCAACTTCAATCTCATCGATCTCATAGTCTGTTTTAATAATTTTTTGTGCCAGATCCGAATCATTGGTGTCGATAGCCTTGATCGCCATCTGAACACGTTCTTCAGCCATGGCCCCCAGGGCGAGAATGCGCTTTTTTATATTTTCCAGCTCTTTGGTGAATTGCTTTCTAATGCGCTTTTCCATTTTTGTTTTCCTTTGTGAGTCATCCCTACATTTTCTTTTAATAACTGTAACCAGTTTTCTTCATAGGGGCAAGGATATTTTTAATGGAGCCTATTTTTTCTTGAGTGTGTCTATCTTCCCGCAGCTCTACACTTTGTTTCACCGCTCTGCATAATCCCCCTGTTTTTCTTAGTTTAAAATGACTAGCAGCAAAAAATGTTTAAAAACAGCGGGTAATCGCCATGTATTAACCAATTTTTAAATTTTATTTAATATTATTTTAACAACATTTTGTTTTCATTAAAAAAATTATTACAGCCCCATCTTTAAAGGAAAAAACGCTATGCGCGCTGATCTTCATGTTCACTCAAAGTATTCGAAAAGACCTTCACAATGGTTTTTGCAAAAATTTGGCTGTCCGGAAAGTTTTACAGAACCCCTGGATCTTTACCGCATTGCCCACAAACGGGGTATGTCACTGGTCACGATCACCGATCATAACTGCATCGATGGTGCGTTGGAGATTGCTCATTTACCCGGCACATTTATCAGCGAAGAGGTGACAACCTATTTTCCCAAGGACCAATGTAAGGTACATGTTCTGGTTTATAAAATCAGTGAAAGACAACATGAAGACATTCAGAAATTGCGTGACAATCTATTTGAGCTGATTGCCTATCTTCAAGGACACAACATTATTTGTGCCATGGCGCACCCGCTGTATTCGGTCAATGACCGTTTGACGGTCGAGCATTTAGAAAAATGCCTGTTGCTGTTTAAAAATTTTGAGCTCAACGGCGATTTTAATCCTGAATCAAATGAATGTCTGAAACAAATTTTATTTGCTTTAAGCCGGGAAGATATTTTTCGATTGGCGGATAAGCACGGCTTTTTGCCAGAGGTTCCAGAGCCCTGGAAAAAAGCCCTTGTCGGTGGATCAGATGACCACAGCTCGCTGAATATCGCGCGCGCGTTTACCGAGGTCGCAGATGCTGATTCCGTGGATACGTTTCTGCAAGGGATTAACAAGCGCCGAACAAAAGTCATCAGCCAGCCCTCCTCACCGCACAATCTCGCGCGCAATCTTTACAGTATTGCCTATCAATTTTATCGCCATAAGCTCGGTCTGAAAGACTATATCCCCAAAGATGGTGTATTAAAATTTATTGACCGCTCTCTGCGCACCGATCAAGGAGAGCCATCAGGCTTTTTAAACAAGTTGCATATCCTGCGGCATTATCGGCGCCAGATAAAAATTTCAGCAAATGCACCGGATAAGATGATAGAATTACTGCGCAGGGAAACCGAAAAGCTCTTTGCCGAGAATCCCCGGCTTTTTGCAATTGCCGAAGATGGCAGCACAAATTGCTCTGATATCGAAAAACAATGGTTCATGTTTGTCAGAGAAATATCCAATCGGGTTTTACTGCAGTTTGCCGATCATCTTTTGGATCATTTTTCAGGTGCCCATCTATTTAGCATCTTTCATACCATTGGCTCCGCCGGCGGGTTTTACACATTGCTGGCCCCTTATTTTGTGGCCTTTGCCCAATATAGCAAACACCGGCATGTTCAACACATGGTTGAAAAAAGATTTCAAAGACAGGCAATGGCGGCAACCAGAACCGGGCTTTGCGAAAATGTTGCGATTTTCACGGATACCTTTTACGGCATCAATGAGGTCGTCCTTACCCTGCAACAACAGGTTTTATCCGCAACCAAATTCAACCAAATGCTGACCGTTATTACCTGTGATGGTGAAAACCGTAGCCATAAAATCGGAATTAAAAATTTCAAGCCAATCGGCGCCTATGAGTTTTCCGAGTATCCGGAATCCAAATTGTTCTATCCGCCATTAATGGAAATGCTGGAATTTTGCTACCAGCAAAACTTTACGCGGATACATGCCGCCACGCCGGGGCCGATCGGGATGGCAGCCCTGCTTGTTGCCAAGTTATTAAAGCTTCCCATAAACGGGACCTACCACACATCCCTGCCGCTTTATGCGCAATTTCTCACCGGTGATGCCATGCTTGAAGAGCTGGCCTGGAAGTATACCATATGGTTTTACAATCAAATGGGCCAGATTTTCGTGCCCTCGCAAAGCATCCATGAAGAACTGGTTGGAAAGGGCATTGCCGCTGAAAAGATACAGCTTTTGCCCCACGGGGTGGATATCGAGAGATTTCATCCCACCAAAAATAATGGCTTTTTCAAAAAGCGCTATCCGGTAGATAACAGATTGAAATTACTCTACGTCGGCCGGATTTGCAAAGAGAAGAACCTGCACATCCTGTCCGGGGCATATAAAAGGCTTTATCAGCAGCGTAAAGATATACAACTGATTATTGTCGGTGATGGCCCCTATCTGGCTGAAATGCAGGACGAGCTCAGTGGCACATCGTGCTTTTTTACCGGTTATTTAGAAAAAGATGATCTGGCCACTGTTTACGCGTCCTGCGATATCTTTATTTATCCGAGCACCACGGACGCATTCGGACAGGTTGTACTGGAAGCTCAGGCCTCCGGCCTGCCTGTCATTGTGACCGATCGCGGGGGACCGCAGGAAAATATTATTGCGGGCAAGACAGGACTCGCCGCTAAAGGCGATGATGTCTGCAGCATGGTGGATGCCATGCACTTTCTAATTGCAAATCCAAAAATCATCAGGGCAATGAGCCGCGCCGCACGGCAATATATGGAAGAACGCTTTTTCGGCGGTGCCTTTCACCACTCCTGGAAGATGTACGCTCCTGCCGCTGATGATTTAAAAACACCCTTTCCCAAAGCCTCGTGATTTTTAGCAGAAAACAAACTAAAATCTAATAATAGCCTAATCCCCCGTTATTACTATCTCAGGCAAGATTAGGCGATGAGAACATTTATAGATAGTGTCACACACTGGGATGTAATCTTTTTAAACACCATTTTTGGCCTGAACGGCAAAAGACTGATCTCAGTTGTCATGCCCTGGCTATCCCATAGCGGCAACGGCTATTATTATCCGGCCATACCGTTATTTTTTTATTTCATAAAGCCACAAATTGCCCGGTCCTTTTTTCTTTGTGCACTGCTGGCCTTCGCACTCGAGCTGCCCCTTTATAAAATTTTAAAGCAAAGGATCAAACGGGATCGCCCCTGTGAAGTGTTATCCGGTGTACACCAACGGATATCATTCAGCGATCAATTTAGCTTTCCTTCCGGCCACACTGCCGCTGCCTTTGTCATTGCCACTTTGATCAGTCATTTTTTTCCGACCTTGCGGGTGCCTCTTTATTTCTGGGCCCTGCTTGTCGGTGTTTCTCGAATTTACCTTGGCGTTCACTATCCCACCGATATACTTGCCGGTCTGGCGATTGGCATTTTCTGTGCGTTCGCAGGAATCATGATTTTTGGATGATCACCGGGAAGGATAACGGAATGAAGATTTTATATGGTGTGCAGGCCACGGGCAATGGCCATATCAGCCGGTCACGGGAAGTGATCCAACATCTCAAAGACCTGGGTCACGAGGTCCGGGCGATTCTAAGCGGGCGCGACCCATCGCTGCTCTGGGAAATGGAGGCATTTGAGCCCTATGATACCTTTCGAGGTCTCACGTTTATCAGCCAACGCGGCAAAGTTCGAATCATCCGTACGGCGCTGCAGTTAAATTTATTTCAGTTTTATCGTGACATTTTTTCTTACAATGCTACCGGCTATGATCTGGTTGTCACGGATTTTGAGCCGGTGGCTGCCCGAATTGCCAGCCGCAACAAGATCCCTTCTATCGGCGTCGGCCACCAGTATGCCTTTCTTCATGATATACCGGTCAAAAAGGCCGATCCGTTTTCAATGTGGGTTGTCAGAAACTTTGCGCCTACAGATTTCGTAGTGGGGCTTCACTGGCACCATTTTGAAAAGCCCATTCTGCCTCCGATTATTCCTGCGTATTTAAAAAATGATGCGCAAATACAGCTGAACAAAATCATCGTCTATCTGCCCTTTGAAATGCTGGAAGATATTGAAGCATTGCTGAAACCGTTTTCGTCCCACGAGTTTTTTATTTATTGCAGCGTTGCCGCAGCCAAAGATGATACCAACCTTCATCTGCGCCCTTTTTCACGAGATGGATTTTTAAATGACTTGAAAACCTGCAATGGCGTGATCAGCAATGCCGGATTTGAGTTGCTCAGTGAAGCGCTGTGTCTGGGAAAAAAAATTTTGGTAAAACCGCTTGCCGGCCAATTGGAACAGGCATCCAACGCTTTTGTAATTTCTGAGCTAAAATTGGGGATGATAATGAAAAAATTAAAAGCGGATGCCGTCGAACAATTTTTGGCGGCACCGCCCCCCGTGCCCATGAGGTATCCTGATGTCGCCCGCATCGTTGCAGAATGGATTGAAAGCGGCAACTGGGAAGATGTCGAAGGACTCGCGCGGTCAGCGTGGAAAGATATAAAATTTTAAATTGGTATTAGGTATTGGGTATTTGGTATTAGCTGATAAAATATGCTATTTTTCTTATATCGACCACTAATACCCGATACCCAATACCTACTCCTCAATCCGCACTAACCCAATCCCGCCGTCGATCGTGATTTTGGCGCCATCGGGTATCAAGCAAGTTGCCCGACGAATGCCCACAACGGCCGGGATACCCAGTTCGCGAGCCACAATAGAGCAGTGATTGAGCAATCCGCCTTCCTCGATGACCATGCCCTTGACCGTGCTTAAAATCGGTGTCCAGCCCGGATCCGTATTTTCAGCAATCAGAATTTCGCCCGAGTTGAGGTGGACACGGGCCGGATCTGTTACAATGCGGGCGCGCCCGCAAGCTGTGCCCGGACTGGTGCCGATACCCCGCAGGACCTTACCCTGCATTTGAAACTCATTTTCAGGCCGCCCGTCAACATAGAATGTGCTGACATCAAAAGGTTCAAGAAAACGGCGATGGCGCTCAGCGGCCATCTTTTTGATATCCATGTCTGCCGGATTGCCATTTATGAGCTGCTGGATTTCGAAATTTTTTAAAAATAAGATTTTTTCTTCTAGTCCGCTGTAACGGCCTAACGCAAGCAAAGACAATCTAATTTGATACAGAACCTTGTCCAGTATAAAGCGCTGTTCTTCGCGCAGGTCTAAGAATTTACGGGTGAGCTTGATCAGCGGTCCCAGCAAAAAGGAATGATGGTATTTTGAAAGTGCAGGCGCATCGGATCCAGTCCGTAAAGCCGTTTTTTGATTTTGATGTGACCGGAGCGCTAAAGCTTTTTCGGGCCCGTGCGGATTGCGGACCAGTGCTTGCAGAATCCCTAATACTTCTTCAGGGGCCTCTGCCCAGCGCTTCATATAAAGCGTTCGATGGCGGGAGCGGCAACCATATCGGGTTAAAAACATATGGAGGTCTTCACGAAAATTTTTCGACAATCCCAACCACAACTTTTCTGCAGGTTTCCTTAAAAAGTGAGCTTGCATTTGTTTGTCGACGACGATTTGTTCTGCCAGGCGCTTAAACTGTTTTTCGATTTCGATGGTGGTGTTGTTGCTGCTTTGGCTCAGAAGTTGGAGGAAATGGTCATGAGAATATCCAAGGACATCCACCATTAACCAGCGCAGAAGCCAGGTTAGATAATTGGCAAAAAAATACGGCCATTGATTGCTGATTTGCAGCCTGCGTAAGGATGCCAGTGATAACTGTAAAGCTTTAAATGCCTGTCGGGCAGAAGAGATGGTTTGCTGTTGTATCTGATTGAGTTGTTTATTAATTTTTTTTTGAGTGCGACGGGCCATCCAGATACAAAAGAATGGAACAATTCCCGGCTCCAGCAATAGGAGAGCCGGGCTGCGAAGCGCTACGCTAATTTGCTTCAGCCTTGAAAGTGCGGATTGTTCCTTAAAGGAAAAGCCCGGTGGAAACAGTGTCTGCAAATCCGGAAGCCGAAGACTGATCGGAATGTAGGCCAATGCGTCTGCAATACTGTGACAGTTGACATACAGGTAACCATTGATGGCTGCCAGCGTCGGCCGGGCGACTTGAATGCCCAGGATTTTTAAAATGCGAGAAAGATCGAATTGGTCGGCGTTTCGCATCATTTCATTTGACAGAAACGGTGTCAGGCGGTCGGCCCACAGGTCATTGGCGATTTTTCGTGTCCAGACACCCGGTGGCACCTGCCATCTTTGTTGATCCAGTGTGGTAATGGCCCGGGATTGCAGCAGCCAGATTTTTTTTTCTTCATCAATGGCCCATTCGATATCCAACGGGATATTATCCGCTTTTTGCTGCAAGCTGCGCACCAGTTCGGCAATATCCGACCACGGCAGGAGAGTCATGAGCACTTCCTCACCGACAGTCAACCGGGACACATCTCGTGGGGGTGGCGCCACGGTGATCTTATTCTGATTATTAATGATTGCACGGTAGGGTGTTAAATAACCGCTAACAAGTTCTTCCGCCAAACCTTTGACCGCTTCGATGACAATTTCATCCCGGGCCGGATTCATGGGATTTCGCCCAAAGGCGATGCCGGCGGCAACAGCGTTGACCATTTTTTGCAAAATGACAGCCATTAAAGGGGTTTGTTCTTCCCCATGATCGATGTGTCTTGCTTTCAAGTAACTTTGTACGGCCTGAGATCCGGCACCTTGCCAGCATTCTTCAATTTTATCTTTTAATTCGGTTTCACTGCCTACCTGAAGAAATGTCCGGTATTGCCCGGCAAAGCTTTGTTTTTCCAAATCTTCCAGGGTTGCAGATGAACGGATGGACAGACCGTTGGATAGATCTAAATCAGAGGCAACTTTAAAAACGTCATCCAAAAGACCATTCGGCCAGCGGCCATGGGTCAAATAATATTGGTGAGCCGCAGTGCTGATGACAACGGCCCGGGGGACCGCAAATCCGGCGCGAGCCGCCTTTGCCAGCTGAAAGAATTTCTGCCCGACCACTTTAGGACTCATGGCACGCTCATCTTTGAAACGCACAAGGTAATTCACAAGATTTCCTATCGGTTCGGATTGAAAAAAACCAGCACGTGTGCTTTGGGCTTTGAACCGATAAGTATAGTTTTGCGTTGTTAACGCATTGTGAAGGTTTTATTCAGTCTATGTTAATGTCGGCTGAATCCAAGGCATTGTGGCAATTATCGTATTTTTCAACAGTAAAGCTATCCCTTTCGCAAGAAATGATATCCGATGCCATTTTCACTAATTTTTAATGATTCGCTAATTGGATGCTAATACCGCTTATCTAGTAAAGAGTTTCAAAACCCGACTTTAATAACGCATATTTTTGAAATACCCTTATTTGCCAAATTAATTACTTAGGAGAATGAAGACATGAAATCGAATCCCTGCCTGCAATGCCAACTCGGAAACCAGGATAAAAACAATCAAATGTGCATGTCCTGTCATAAACGTATTGATTATGTAAATCATCTTGACAGGGAGTTAAATTTTGCCATGACCAATACTGGAGAAAGATCGCAATCGCCACCCGTGTCGACACTCCCCAAAAGGTCGTATCTGCTGTCCGCAGCCTCGGGCAACAATTAAAAACAGGGCGTATTGCCAACGGGGACCGAAAATTTCAGCAAAATGTTAGAATACTAACAAAAACCTAACACAACAATCATTTGAACCTAACAATTAGTCCATAGATTAACCGGGTTTTATTAAATCAATCAGCGCTTTTTATAAAGCAGCGACTCGAAGACTAAGGAAGATATTAACAAAATGTCACCCACCACATTGCTCATTGTTCTTCTGGCACTCTCTGCCCTGGGTTACTACATTGGTCGGCGACGGGCTTTTTCTGTGGCGGGCGATGCCGCCAGTGTTAAAAACCTGCACTCGCGTCCCACCTATTACGGATCTCTTACAGCCCTGTGGTGTGGCATTCCGACCCTGATATTATTCGGATTCTGGCTGGCTTTTGAATCTTCCATTATTACCCATCTGGTAGTGGCTGATTTGCCGGAAGCCCTGCGCACTCTTCCAGAAGCGCGTCTCAATTTGATTGTTAATGATATTCGAAATCTCGTCAGCGGAAATATTGTTTCTGGTGAAATCAACCCTGTTATGCAGGCTGCTGCGGATCATTACCGCAGCTTACAGACAACCAGCAATGCGGCCCTGGCGGTCATTGTCATTGCGATGGCGATCATGGGCCTTGTGATTGTGCGGGCAAAAATAACGCCGCGTCTGCGTGCGCGCAATGTGGTTGAACAGGTTATTAAGGTTATCCTGATCATCTGCTCGACGATCGCCATTTTTACCACCATCGGGATTGTCCTTTCGGTACTGTATGAATCCATTCGCTTTTTCAAGGTGGTGCCGATTACCGAATTTCTTTTTGGACTGGAATGGAGTCCCCAGATGGCCATACGGGATGACCAGGTTGGATCGTCGGGCGCATTCGGGGCTGTTCCAGTTTTTGTCGGCACCCTGCTGATTTCCGGAATTGCCATGTGCGTGGCCGTTCCCATCGGACTGATGTCAGCGATTTACCTGTCTGAATATGCGAACAAAAAATTTCGCGCGGTGGCCAAACCATTGATTGAAATCCTGGCGGGCATCCCCACCGTGGTTTACGGCTTTTTTGCAGCCCTGACCGTGGCGCCGTTTATCCGCAATACCGGCAATCTGCTGGGACTGGGGGTTTCATCGGAGAGTGCCCTGGCCGCCGGCCTGGTGATGGGAATTATGATTATCCCCTTTGTTTCATCTTTATCTGATGATTTCATCAATGCGGTGCCCCAGGCTTTGCGTGACGGTGCATACAGTCTGGGAGCCACCCAATCGGAAACCATCAAGCAGGTCATCTTACCGGCGGCGCTGCCCGGGATTGTCGGTGGCATCCTACTGGCGGTTTCAAGGGCCATCGGGGAGACCATGATCGTGGTGATGGCGGCGGGCCTGGCGGCCAATTTGACCTTAAATCCACTGGAAACCGTGACTACGGTTACGGTTCAGATTGTGACCTTATTGGTTGGCGACCAGGAATTTGACAGCGCCAAGACCCTGGCGGCGTTTGCTTTGGGCTTGCTGCTGTTCCTGGTAACGTTGTTGCTGAATGTCATCGCCCTGCATGTGGTTCGCAAATATCGGGAGCAATATGAATAATTCCCAAACCCATTTGCCAAATAATGGAAAGAAAAAGGAACGGACCCTCGATATCGTCAACCGCGGGCTGAACAAACGGTACCGCGCCGAGCGTCGATTCCGATTATATGGCTTACTGGCCATTGTCGCCAGCATGGTCTTTTTATCCCTTTTATTTATCAGCATCATCGGTAAAGGTTACACGGCCTTTCAACAGACGTTCGTTGAACTGGAGGTGTTTTTCGATCCTGAAATTCTGGATAAGCAATCTCTGGCAACGGCCGATTATCAGGGTCTGGTCAAAAAATCCTTGCGCGAAATGTTCCCGGGCGCCAAGGGAAGACACGACAAGCGGAAGCTGTATGGTATTGTCAGCACGGGGGCTTCCTTCCAGTTAAGAGACATGGTGTTAACTCGGCCGGATATTATCGGTAAAACCGTCAAAGTCTGGGTTCCGGCAGACGATGATGTGGATATGCTGATCAAAGGGCATTTTGACCGACAGGTCGGCGAAGGTGAACGCCGCCTGGGCGACAAACAGCTGGCCTGGATCGACCGGCTGTCGGCCGAGGGCAAGATCAAAAAGAAATTCAACACCACGTTTTTCACAGCCGGCGATTCCCGCGAGCCGGAGCTGGCCGGTATCTGGGGAGCGGTGGCCGGATCATTTTTCACCCTGGTGATCACCCTGCTGCTCTCTTTTCCGATCGGCGTGGCCGCTGCGGTTTATCTGGAGGAATTT
>JASFPY010000027.1:0-10254 GCA_050115755.1 Desulfobacteraceae bacterium
ATAGCCACCGGCGCTTTGAACAACTATCGCCGCAATGCAACCAATAGTCACGAAACTTCCTCAAAGGGCAATTTTCGGCAATCGTTCGGCAGCCGCATGAAAACCCTTTACGGCCGGAAGCGGCCCCATCAGCTCTCAAGCACAGCAGGATCGGACAATGATGATGTGCTTGCGGATATTTTTCAACATTTGTTATCTCAGGAAGTTAAACGGGACATTGCCAATGAAATTATTGACGCCTTAAAAGTCTTATCTTCAGAGATCCAAATCGATACAACCGGCCAGATCATTTCAGATATTTCAAATATACTGAAACAGAAAAGAACTCTGGCTGAAGCGCCGCTTGGCAATGCATCCGGCTGTAAGGTGATTGCTGTTGTGGGACCCACCGGTGTCGGAAAAACCACCACGGTCGCCAAACTGGCTGCCCGGTATGTCATCGAGCGCCATAAAAATGTTGCGCTCATTTCACTGGATTCCGATCGCATCGGGGGCTCCGGGGATCTGAAGGTATATGCCAAAGCCATCGGGGTTCCGGTAAAAACTGCGGGCACACCTGTTGCTTTTAAGGCGGCCGTTGCTGAGTTCCAAGAGTTTGACATTGTTTTGGTGGATACTTGCGGATTTAATCCTAAAAAGCAGGATCAAATCGATGATCTCAAAGCGTGTATGAACTGCATTGGTGGCATTGAAATTCACCTGGCTTTATCGGCGACAGGCAAAGAAAGCGATCTGCTTAATACCTTCAGATCTTTGAATACCAATGGTGTTCAGCATGTAATTTTCACCAAGATGGATGAAAGCTGTACTTATGGAAACTTAATCAATGTGCTGATGCACCATCCATTGCCCCTGTCTTTTGTGACCAATGGTCGTGAGGTTCCGAATGCCATTGAAACCGGTTCAATGGATAAAATTGTCGAATATCTGCTCGGCACCTTCAAAAAACCCAAGACGGTTCTAAATTCGGATAGAGCGGATCCATCCATTAAACAGGCGCCTGCCCGCAATGACGGCGGCACTTTTGTCGCCAACAAAAATTCGGATGTATTCCATCATCCCGACTGCAAATGGACCCAAAAAATAAAATCGAAAAACATGATCACCTTTTCAAGTGCACAGGCAGCTGAGATGGCGCACTTTATGCCCTGCCAGGATTGTCGACCGGCCCAAAGGCGCCAAATTCAGGCCGGATTACCCGCCAGCGATAAACGGCGGAGCTCAAATTTTTCGTAATCGATGGGTTGTGAAAGGAGCCTGAAACGTTATGAATTCAGATAACCCCACGGATAAAGTCATCCATCTGTCCGACCGGTTGAAAGTCCGTAAAACGGGTCGTGCATTTGCCGGTGAGACCCGATCCAGGCGCGAAATACCTGCCCGTGTGATTGCAGTGACCAGTGGCAAAGGCGGTGTCGGCAAGACCAATATCGTGGCCAACTTGGGGTATACGTTTGCCAGGATGGGTAAAAAAGTGCTTATCCTGGACGCTGATCTGGGTTTGGGCAATCTTGATGTCCTGCTGGGACTGGCGCCGAAATACAACTTGTCGCATGTCATCATGGGCGAAAAGTCAGTTGGCGACATTATCGTCGAAGGGCCGTGCAATATGCGTATTCTTCCTGCTTCCTCGGGCATTCAAGAGCTGACCCAGCTGACCCCGCAGCAAAAAGTTAAAATTTTAAGCGAACTGGACGGCGTGATTGATTCGGTCGATGTATTGCTCATTGATACGGCTGCTGGAATTTCTTCAAATGTGATGGACTTTAACGTGACCGCCCAGGAAATCATCGTGGTGGTTTCACCCGAGCCGACAGCCATTACCGATGCCTATGCATTGATGAAAGTGCTTTCCCTGAAGTATGCGGAGAAAAGTTGCAAGGTCATCGTCAATTTGGCCGGCACGCTTCAACAGGGAAGAGAGGTATTCCGGCAGCTGAACCTGGTTGCCGACCGATTTTTGGATATGACCGTCGCTTATTTGGGAAGTGTCCTGTTTGATGCCAAGGTGACAAAAGGCGTCAAACAGCAGAAGCTTGTCAGCTATCTTTATCCGGATTCGCGCGCCAGTAAATGCTTTGAAGATTTAGCCCGGAAAATATTAGCCCGGCCACCGGAAAATGTGCCCAAAGACGATTCAAATTTTTTCTGGCACCACCTGATTGAAAATAATCTTTCGTGATTGGAGAAGTAAAATTCTATGGCACTGGCACAGACACGAACAAAAAAAATCGTCCCCAAAGATCCAGCGTATCGAGACCAGTTAATTACCGAATATTTGCCTTATGTAAAACGCATTGTTCAAAGACTGGCGGTTCATCTTCCATCAACCGTGGATATCGATGACCTGATGAATGTCGGGGTTATCGGACTGATTCAGGCTGTGGATCGTTATGATCCCAGGCGGGATAATAAATTTATGACCTATGCCATTTTCCGGATCAAAGGGGCGGTGCTCAGCGAGTTGCGTGCCCGGGATTTTCTATCGAGGTCAAATCGGCGTAAAATAAGGGAAATGGAATCTGCTTACCTGCGGCTGGAGCAGAAGCTGGGCCGTGAGGCGGACGACCAGGAAGTCGCCAGGGAACTGGGACTCGATCTGGAACAGGTTTATCGCACCAAACAAATGTCGAGTATCTCTTTCATCAGCCTTGAAGAGCTGGGGATATCCTCAAGAGACGAAAAAGAAAAGTTGCTGAGTTATCTGATCAATAATGAAGATGATGCCCTCAGCATGACCAAGTTAAAAGAATTAAAAGAAGCCATGGCCCAGGCGATCAAACAATTGCCCGAAAAGGAACGCCTGGTGATTTCGCTTTACTATCTGGATGAATTGACGATGAAAGAAACCGGCAAAGTACTTGGGATTACCGAATCACGGGTGTCGCAAATTCATTCCCAGGCCATATTACATTTAAGAACGAAATTGCGTAAACAAAAATTGCTTGAAGATTAGATGTTGAATGTCCGGGTTCGGAAATGGGAGGGTGGAAAGGAGGGCATAAAACCGACAATAAGAGGACAGAATTATGGTTGACGACATTAATTTTCCAAAAGGACTGCCGCCGGTGCCGGCTTCGGGGCCGGTCCAGAGGGTCAATCGCAAAAAACGCGAAGAGGAAAGGCAGCCTTTTGATAAATTTTTAAATGAGGAAGAGCAAGAAGATAAAAAGAAGAAAAATAGAAAAAAAGGGTCCGACACAGTGAATATTCTAACTAAAGCGAATAAGCACGGCACCCAAAATTTCACAGAATCATCAAGCTCAACCGAGGCGGCAGAAACACAAGATGATTCTGATAAGAAAGTCATCGACGTCCGCGTCTAGTGTCTTACAAAGATGTTACAAAAGTAACGTGGTATGTTTTAGTGCAGTTGAGTGCTTTAAATAACACAGTGTTTAATTCAGTCCTTATTTTTCCTGACACCTGAAACCCGATACCTGGCACCTAAAGTAAAACAGTACAAGCTGAAAGAGTCGCTTAAACAAGATATGCAGGGAGTGAAAATGGCATTGCACACATTTAATTTATGGGAAATCGCGGTTGATGCAACGCAAATTGGATTATTCGGCTTGATTTTGTTGTTTGTGATTCGAAACAGCTTGAGATTAAAGCGGCTGAATCCGAATACGCCTTCCGGTGAAGAATCACAGAAGTTCAATACCGAATTTATCGTTGAAGCCCTTCGGCAGCAAACCGAGCTGGCCTTCGACCACATCATGAAAACCATTGATAAAGAACGCCAAACACTGCATGCGTATTTTGAACTGCGGGAAACCCAGATTGCTCCCGGTTTGTTAGCCTCCGCATCAAAGCGTCGGATTGAGCCGAATGCCAGCGCCGAAGGGTTGGAACCGGACACTGCCGACGCGATTTACAGTGAAATCGAAAGCCTCTCCGATCAGGGTTTGAGCCCGGCTGATATTGCTGAAGAATTAACCGTTCCCCGGGGTGAAGTCGATCTGGTTTTAAAGCTCAAGCGTCTGAGCATCGAATCCGGCAGGGTGAAAGACAGCTTTCAAGAATGAGCTGTCCCGGCCGCATTATCCAAACCCCGCTCCATCTTCCCTCTTAAACATTCATCGATTTCCTTGAATATGTCACGGTCGTTATTGCCGATATCTGAGATTTTGAAACCGCCCCAATAAAAGCAATCGGTATTTTGCAAATTACGTGTGTGACATAACACTGGGTAAATCCTGATGGAGTCGGCAAAAAATACCGTATTCGATTCAATAAATGGAAAAAAATAAACTCGGTGATGACCCTGATTTTAGCGCCCATGGCAACGCATGGCCAAAAAAATTATAAAATACTGATATCATTGTATAATTATTTTTATTGGCCGTCGACATGAGCTTTTTTTGCTGCAGGTTTTCAATGGATTTAAGCTGATTTTTTGGTATGTGTCTTGCATTTGATAGCGGCGGACTGGTTAACGGCATTCAATATCGCCAATTGATTTCAAAGCGGCCGGATGGTCCATCGAATGATGATACGGGCGATTTAAAATAAGGAGTACTTCAATGAGTGGATCAATTTATATGGCTGCGACCGGGGCTCTGGCCTACGAGAAACAATTGCAGCTTCTTTCCAATAATCTGGCCAATGTGAATACCGTCGGCTTTAAAAAAGACAGGGGGCGCTTTCGAGAATTTAATCTTGCCAAAGCAGATGCTACCGAAAATTTGCCCCTTCAATCGCGTCAATTGCGCGCCCCGGAATATTGGATGGATTACAGCACCTACACGGATTTTTCAGCGGGTGCATTAAAAAAAACCGGCAATCCATTCGACCTGGCGCTGGCGGGCCACGGCTTTTTCTGTGTGCAGACACCCGATGGAATCATGTATACGCGTCGCGGAGATTTTACGATTGATGCAGACGAGGTGCTCGTGACCCAGGAAGGATGGCCAGTACTGGGGCGGGGCGGTGCGATTCAGATCAAACTGTCGAAACTATCCGGTGATAAACGCGAATTTTCGATATCCGAAGACGGCACGGTCACAGTTGACGGGGCTCAAGTTGATCGTTTGCGCATCATCGATTTTACGCAATCGCATGCCCTTGAAAAAGCGGGTCACAACTATTATCGCGCGCTGAAGCCGCAAATGCTTGAGGAACTCGATGAAGAACTTGAGGTCAGTCAGGGATTTCTGGAGTTATCCAATGTGGATACGATCAGAATGATGACCGAGATGATTGAGGTGTTACGCGGGTATGAATCCTATCAGAAGATAATGCGTTCCGTCGATGATATGAACGCCAAGTTGATTAACGATGTTGGTCGATCAGCGTGATTCGTTATTGGTTATTGGGTAATGATGACATTGCCTTTGAACGTTATCGTAAACAGCGAATAACAATAAACAAATAACTGTCAAATAGCAGGAGGCAATATGATACGCAGCTTGTGGACTTCAGCTACCGGCATGCAGGCTCAAGAGCTCAATATCGATGTAATTTCCAACAATCTGGCAAATGTAAATACATCCGGTTTCAAAAAAAGCCGGGCAGAGTTTCAGGATCTGCTATATGAAACCATGCGGTCAGCCGGCGCGGCCTCATCGGCGGACACCACGATTCCAACGGGTGTTCAGCTGGGCCATGGCACCCGGCCGTCGGCAGTGCAAAAGATGTTTAACCAGGGCGATTTTCAGAATACCGAAAACGAGCTCGACTGGGCCATTGAAGGCGATGGATTTTTCCAGATCGAATTGCCGAACGGAGACATATCTTACACGCGTTGCGGAGAATTCAAACTGGACGCCGATGGCCGTATCGTCAATGCGGACGGCTTTTTATTGATCCCGCAATTCACGGTTCCGACCGACACGGTTTCCATTACCGTGGGGATGGATGGAACGGTGTCCGTTATCCAGGCCGACGATCCCATCCCCAGTGAAATCGGCACGATTCAGCTGGCTCGTTTTGTAAACCCCGCCGGTTTGAGAAGTCTGGGTAGAAACCTTTTCGTTCCCACCGAGGGATCCGGGGATGAAATTGTCGGTACGCCGAATGAAGACGGATTCGGCAGCATTTCCCAGGGGTTTTTGGAAATGTCCAATGTGAGCGTTGTAGATGAAATGGTCAATATGATTACCGCTCAAAGGGCATATGAAACCAACAGCAAGGTCATTCAGACAGCCGATGACATGTTACAGATGGCCAATAACCTTAAACGATAATGGATGAACATGAACACGCCTAGCTTAAAAACTAAAATGCCAAAGCGCTTTTACACCGGATTCGTTTTCATTTTGCTTGCTGCTTCTCTCTGGATGTGGCCTGCAGCCTCAGGTGCGGCCCAGACAGCCGTCATCCGGGTTCATGATCGGGTTGAAATAGACGGTGACGAAGTTTTGCTGGGCCGAATTGCCGTAATCGAGGGCAGCGACGCCCGATGGATCAGACAGTTAGAGAACATCGTCGTTGGCAGAGCACCGCTGCCCGGCAAAACGCGCCAGTACGATCGGCGTTATCTGGAGATGCGTTTGAAGCAGTCTCATGTGGATTTATCTACCGTTGTCCTGGAGGTTCCTCAGAACATTGAAGTGGCGCGCAGCGCCGTTATAATTGAGGAAAAGGAGCTAAAACAGATGGTCTCTGATTTTATTTTGCGGAATATTTCCCAGGGCAATAAGACTTTCCGGATCAAGGAGATACGGGTTCCGCAGCGCGTGATCCTGCCAAAAGGGCGCGTTGCCTATCAGGTGGCCGCACCGCACAACGGGGAATTGATGGGAAAATGTTCCATAGCTGTCGATTTCAGTGTCAATGCACAGCCGCAAAAAAAAGTTTGGGCGACTGCCACCATTGAAATACTGGGCCCCGTCGTCATGACCTGCAAACCCCTTGGAAGGCACAAACCGATCACCGAAGATGATATTAAGCTGCAAACCATGGATCTATCTGATCTACCGCGCGATGTCATTACCGATCCGGCGGCGGTTTTGGGCAAACGCACCCGCCGCGCCATAGGGGCTCTAACCCCATTGCGAGCCGATCTCATCGAACTGCCACCTCTGGTCAAGCGTGGTGATCTGGTGGTGATCATCGCTGAAGCCAATGGATTGAAGATTACGACCCTCGGACAGGTTAAGAAAAAAGGACGATTGGGTGAGCGAATTCCCGTGGTCAATATCGACTCAAAAAAAATACTTTATGCCCGTGTGATTGATGCAAACACGGTCAAAGTGGATTTTTAATTCCCGATTCAGTGAGGAAAACCAATGATGTTAAAACGAACCCGATATTTAAGCAGATTCACGGTTTTTACCCTTTTGATTGCCGGTCTGACGGGTTGTGCAGCCACCCGGCAGGCCCTGCCGCCGGTGGCCGAAAAAATACCGGTAAAACAGACGATGCAGATTAAGGCCGAGCCCCTGCCACCGCCGGAATTTCAGGGGTCGATTTATGCAGCCGGCAGTTCGTTCAATGATTTTTTTATCGACACCAAAGCCCGTCAGGTGGGCGATATTGTTACCGTCAAAATTTCAGAATCATCCAAAGCCACCAATTCGGCCGATACCAAAGCCGGCCGCACGTCCAGCCTGGAAGCCGGTATTGACACCCTTTTCGGAACAGAAGATTGGTACCGCGACAAGGTTTTGGATAATGTCCCCAGCGCGTTGCCCAAGCCCGACCCATTTGGCAATCCATCTGTCAAAGGCAGCTTGAGCTCAGATTTTGACGGCTCGGGGAGCACATCGCGCAGCGGGGATCTTAGTGCATTTATCACCTGCCGGGTCACCGAGGTATTGCCCAACGGCAATCTCTATATCGTCGGATCCCGTGAGGTGCTGGTCAATCATGAAACGCAGATGATTATTTTGTCCGGGGTTATTCGGCCGCGCGACATCAATGACGATAACGTTATTTTGTCCACCTTTGTTTCCGATGCAAAGATCGCCTACAGCGGAAGCGGTATCGTCAATGACCGACAGCGTCCCGGCTGGCTGGCCAATTTGCTGAATTCGGTCTGGCCTTTTTAAAATTCGTTGGCGAGGGAAAATAAATGATGAATAAAGGTCTACAAATACCAGGGTTCCTTATCATGATTGTCGCCCTTGTTCTGATCGCGGCAACCGGCATGTTTTTGGTACCCGATGCCGACGCCGTCCGTATCAAGGATATTGCCGACATCAAAGGGGTGCGCCAGAACCAGCTGGTGGGCTATGGGCTGGTGGTCGGATTGAAAGGCACCGGAGACAGCGATGACTCGCTGTTTACCATCCAATCGCTGGCCAGCCTGCTGGAAAAAATGGGCGTAACCGTCCAGACAGAAGATATTGACGATGTCGAAAATGTGGCGGCGGTGATGGTAACAGCAGATCTGCCGCCGTTTGCAGGCCTGGGCAGTCGAATCGATGTGCTGGTCAGTTCCATTGGAGATGCGGAGAATCTGCAGGGCGGTACGCTGTTGTTCACACCCTTGAAAGGCGCTGACGGTAGAGTCTACGCGGTTGCGCAGGGACCGGTAAGTACCGGCGGGTTTGCTGTCAGCGGGAATTCCGGTGACCAGGTCCGGAAAAACTTTCCCACCGTGGCCCGGGTTGTCGGCGGCGCACTGGTGGAAAAAGAAATTCATTCAAATTTTAATCAAAAAGATTCCCTGACGCTGTCACTGCACATACCCGACTTCACAACCGCCAGCCGGGTGGCCCAGGCCATTAATCGTGCGTTTTTCAGCCAGCTTGCCCAGACCCAGGATGCTGCTTCGATTCGGGTCAGTGTTCCTGAAAACTACCTGGGTAATACGGTTCAGTTTGTGACCCTGATCGAAAGTCTGGGCGTAACCCCGGATATGGTATCCAAGGTGGTGGTCAACGAGCGCACCGGTACGGTAATTATGGGCGAAAATGTGCGAATCGCTACCATTGCAATCGCCCATGGCAACTTGAGCATTCAGATAGATGAATCTCAGAATGTCTCACAGCCGTTACCGTTTTCGCGCGGCGGTGAAACGGTTGTCACGCCGGAATCGGATATCGTGGTTCAGGAAGGGAAAAATCCCATATTTTTGGTGGAATCGGGTGTCAGCATCGGAGAGGTTGTCAAGGCTTTGAATGCCCTGGGTGTCTCACCCCGTGACCTGATCGCCATTTTTCAGGCCCTTAAAGCGGCGGGGGCGCTGCAGGCCGAATTGGAGATTATCTAATGACGGATCTATTATCCACACCCAGGTTACCCGTTAATCTATCAGATGTTGCCATTGACACAAAACAGCGAATTGAGCGAGTGCGGAATGCAAAAAGAAGCAATCAGGCAGGCAAAAGAAGCGATGTAAAGCTGCGCGATGTTTGCAGCCAGATGGAATCATTATTTATTCACCACCTGCTTAAGGAAATGCGAGCGACCATTCATAAGTCCGGGTTTATCAGCGGTGGCCGGGCTGAGGAAATTTATACGTCGATGATGGATGCGGAATTGGCCGCAAAAATATCCAATAGAGGCGGGATCGGCTTATCGGAAATGCTGCTGCAGCAACTTGGCAGTCGTTTTTCTCAGGTCAGCGAAAGCGAGTCCGATGAAAATGAATAATATTATTTCTAAAGTTTCTGGATATTTATCCGATAACCCTTTTGGAGACCCATGCATCTGATCGGGTTTGATAGAGAGGAAAGATTTTCAAATGGAACACTTGTTGGAAAAACTGCTGGGTTCGCTTGAGCAAGCGACCGAACTTTATCAGTCGCTATTTCGTGTCTTGCAAAATGAAAAGGATGCGGTTGTGGGGTTGAATTTACAGCAGCTCAACGAGGCCTGTAAAGCCAAGGACAATCTGCTTTTGAAACTTCGAATTCTCGAAGAACAACGCGAACAGATTATGGATCGGGTGGCCGCTGGATTGGGTCGCTCGCCGCAGGGTCTGACCATAACCGAGCTTTGCCTGCTGTTGGATAAATCTTACGCCGACCGGCTGCAGCAGTGCAGCGCGGATCTTGCAGCCCTGATTGAGGCGTTGCAGGATGCGACCCGGCAAAATAAATTCTTAATGTCGCATTCCATGCAGCTTATCGAGGGATCCTATAATCTTTTGAATAACCTGATGGCTGCCAATCCGGTATATTACAGCAGCGGCAATGTTGAAAACAATGCGCAAACCGGAAAGCTATTGAACGGTGATATTTGATAAATGCAGTCCCTTGTACCCATAGGCGATATGATAATCGGGCAAACCCCGGACGTGCTGGCGACGGACACCTTGGGCAGTTGTTTGTGTTTGACGGTGTATGATCCCGTTTTACAGTC
>JASFPY010000028.1:0-10226 GCA_050115755.1 Desulfobacteraceae bacterium
GGTTTTAAAAGTGATTTTTTCCATATCTTTTAAAAACAGGTGGCTCCACCCCAGCACCAGCACCGGGTGCAGACTGGCCAGCGGTGCAACGATGATCGCATCGCCGTACGAAAGCGCATGGAACAACGTCAACCAGCCGGCCGTTAAGAAAACCCCGGCCCCGGCCAGATATAATGTATTTTCAAGGTTCAAAGAAATCGCAGCGCGCATACCTTTAAATGCCAGACATATGATTGCGTAAAATACCAGCGATGTTGTAAAGCCGACGGTTACCCCAAAAAGCGGTTCGTCCAAAACATTTAAACCCATCTTGCGGATAACAATTGCCAGACCCACAAAAATAGCGGCCAACAGGGCAAATATCATATCCTTTTTAGGACGGCGGGCAAATTTGCCGTTGGCGTTGAGGTCTCTTTCAAAGGTAATGATCCCACCAATTATCAAAATGATTCCGAAGGCGACGCCGACCGTTAATTTTTCCTTCAAAAACACGAAGGCAATAATCGCAGTAAACGCGGGCCCGGTCGATAAGATGGACGATGACATCGACGGACCGATGCGATCGAGGCTGATGAAGTAAAGCCAGCGAACGAGTGCCGGGGAAAAAAGGCCTGCCAGAGCAAATAAGAGAAATGCCTTAGATTTTAGATGGTCGAGTTGAATTAGCGGCACTGTAATTACCAGCAAAATCAAAGTCCCTGCCAGGGTGACCACCAGCATGGCGGAAGTCGGGTTTGTCCGCTCGATGCCTTTTTTCATAATGATGGTTGTTCCGCTGATGAGAAGCGATGAGAACAACGCCAGCGCAATCGCCATGAATCTGCTCCGATTTTCTAATGAATTATTTTTCTATTTTTTTGACTTGCCGGATAGGTTTTTGCCACATTTTAGTTCATGATTAAAGATCAAAATAATTTTTATCTTGTTTTATATCGTGCACTCGATAAAATTAGATTTTTAAAATGATTCAAGAACAGCTAAAAAAAGCCACTACCTATTTTGGTTCCTATGAGGCAAGGGAAGAAGCCTTTCGTCAGGGCGTTTTTGCGCTGATTCCGCGTAAGTATGCCGGACCAAAATTGTTCTGGAACGATTTTTCCAATATAACGATTAATGAGTTGCTTCAATTCATCAAGCAACCCATCGCCTATATCACCAGCAATCCCCGTGACTGTTTAGCATTTGGTACTCCTTGGCAAGTTCTGACCGCGGCTGCCCTGCGAGCGAAAGCAGCGAATAACCCGCTTTTAGTCAATATCTCCGAAATTGCTGAGGCCTTCGGTATCATGGAAAACCTTTATCAACCCATTCGAACCCTATCTGGGGGAGAGACTGTAAAGGTTTCACTGGCCAAATCTTTTGTGGTCTCAAACACAAGTAAACGATTGGTTATCGCCAGCCCGTTTAGCTGGTTGTCAAGAGAAAATTTTGTTTACTTTAAAAATCTATTTTATCATTATCTTAACCATGACATTTCGGTTGATTTGTTTGCCCTGGAAGGTGAGGATACCAACGAAACGGTCTGTGGACCTGAAACCGTTTTGGGAATCACGAATTTTAGAGTCGAATTCAATTTAGATTTGGCCGATTTACGTATTTCGCTGGGATCATCTTTGAATCCAATTTATTCTGAACAAACCTATGCAAGGGTGGGAAATTTTCGGCAAAAGCTTTCTTCTCCGTGTTTGGTAATCGGCGACAACGGCCAGGGTAAAAGTTTAATAGCCAAAGCGCTGGCAGGTGCCCATTCATACCACGGTGCGGCCAAAATCGGAAGCGAAGGGAAGACAGGACCGCCGAGACTGTTGTTTCAGGATGTAATCACGCAAACCCTGTTGCGATCATTTGAAGCCATTGCGCGGTCGACCATCTGTCAAGATATGGCCATGCCCATGGCTTTGTATGAGAAAATATTAAATGCCTATCGATCCTTTGCAAAAGAATCTTCCCCAGGGAATATTCTTCCAGATCCTTTCGAAGACTGGGGTTTTCGCTCTCTGCTAGAAGTTAAGGCAATCCTTGTTGCGATCCGGCTGTGCGGTGATCCATCAGCACTAATTATTGATGAGCCCGACTGGGGGCTAACGCGCTCGGCGGCAGTTGCCTTTGTTTCAGCCATCATTTCAGTCTGTCATGAATCTGGCGTACCGGTTATAATAATTTCGCATAAACCTTGGTGGCTTACCATGGCAAATAGCGTTTTAAGGGTGAAACGAACAGCTAAAGAAATGGAAGAGAAAGGAAAATATTTTTTTACTATTACATTAAAAAATATTAAACCCCTATGCAATGGAAATTAAAACTTAGTTTATTCGCCATCCTATCCGTACCGGCCTTTAGCGGATATCCTCTTAATCTATTAGATTCAGAAATCATTTCCGGTATTACCAAGGGGTGGTTTCTATATTTCATTTTAATCAATTCATCCATACTGGTGTTTAATGGGAAGCGGTTTTTTGAAAATACTGTGGCCATTGCAGCCTTGATATCCTTGCCCGTGGTTTTTTTGGGCGCAGCTATATCCTACATAATCTACGGGACAGGCCTTGGTTATGCCGATGGCCAATCAGCTTACAGTTCGCACTACGTTTCACTGTGCATTACCATGTTGACGGTGATTCCCCTGGCGCTGACAATGATTGCCGTTGTTCCCTTCCATGAATTCGAGCAAAATCTTTTAAAAAACAGATCTGGCATTTCAAAATCCCAGCGATTTTTTTTGATGTTTTTACGGGTCTTTAATCACATCATTTATTCTGTTATACCCAACATCATTGAGACATTAAGGGAGGAACGAAATTACAATCAATGGGCGAGCCGTGAACTTATGCTGCAAACGAATTTATCTCATAGAGTTAAAGGACGGTCGATCCATTCAAAGTTGAAGAACCTTATCAGAGAAATGGTCCAGCTTGCCGTTGAGGGTATATGTGCCGCCATCCAGTATATCCCCTTATGGGCAGTTGAAATTTCACAACTGCCGGATCGCAAAAAGCATAAAGATAATCAGCAACGGTAATTCGCTGGGTTGGATTTATCCTGGCGATTTGGAATAACGAAACCTTTCATAATAGAATTGCAATTGATCTCCATTAAATGATATTAATTTTTTTTTGTATAAACGTTTATTATTGCTATAGACCAACTAAGCGTCCAGAAAGATACTGACGGGGAGACAATATGGCAGACAAATCAGATGTCAAGCAACTCGTAATCGTAGGTATTATCGCGGCTTTCGCAACGCTGGCATTTGTGGGAACAACTGTGATCCGCATTCCTATCCCAGCCACCGGCGGTTATTTTAATCTGGGAGATACCTTTGTAATGATTGCTGCGCTTTTATATGGTCCTTTAATCGGCGCATTGGTAGGATTAATCGGTCCAGCCCTGGCAGATGCAATCGGGTTTCCTCAGTTTATTCTAGCCACCGCCGTGGTGAAATGCATAGAAGGTTTAGCTGTCGGATCAATTGGAGGAAAATCCAGACATGATACCTTGACGCGGCCGGTGCTGGCCCTTTCTGTTGGTATTTTAATTTTGGTTGGAGGTTATTTCATATTTGAAGCTTTTATTTATCCACTAATGGCTAAAAAGGTACCGTTTTTTGGCGTAACTGATCCGAAAGCTGCCATAGCCGAGATCATTCCTAACCTACTACAGGGAATAATCAGTGCGGTAATTGCTTTGGGCATATGGCGAGTTTTTCGAAAGAAGGCACCATAATGAACGATTAAAATTTGTACGATTAATCGGCTGGCCACAGAATTTTTTTGGCATCCACCGCGTCTTCTATCAGTCCATGCTTAAAAGCAAAATCGGCAAATTTCTGCCATCGTTCCATATCCATTTTCTGGTCGCGGGCGTAATACGGCAATGTTAGCTTAAAGGCATCGGTTTCGGTCATGCGGTCTGCCTCCAGAACTTCCGCAAAATAGGACTGCAATGCTTTTTGCGGATTTGCCCGAACGTAAACGATGGCGCGATCAACGATTTTTTTGAATGTCAGCATGGCCGCTTGATTTTTTTTCATGTTTTTCAAACTGGTGACAAATATCAATTCATCATAATCGGGTATTCCCCACTTTTCCAGCTCGAAATATGCAACTTCATATCCCCGGTGATCCATCTCGACGGTTTCATAGGTTTTAAATGGTCCCATGACCGCATCCACTTTAGCAGCTGTCAATGACTGGACGATGGAAAAGCCAACATTTACCGGTGTATACTGTTCAATGTGATTGAGTTTAGCAAATGCCTCCAAAAGAATATCCATGAGGCCGGGTACCGTGTATCCGATCTTTTTGCCCTCCAAATCTTTAGGAACTTTTATGCCGCTGTCTTTCATGAACAATAGTGTTGTTAATGGATGTTCAATTAAGCGTCCAAACGCCACTATCTCAAGCCCCCTGGCAGCGGCAATGATGGTTTGGGGTTCATAGGAAATGGCGATGTCCACTTTCCCGGCTGCGGCAAGTTTGAGCGCGTCTGCCGTCTCCGAAGGACTGATGATCTTGATTTCTAAGCCTTCTTGAGAAAAATAGCCCTGGTGGCGGGCCACATAAATAGGAAGATGGTCAACATTCGGGAACCAATCGAGTATCAGTGTTAAATTTTGGGTGGCATATATGGATGACGTCCAGGTTAAGATCAGACACAGCGACAAAAATAAGTTTAATACGCACTTTTTTATTTTTTCTCCATAAATGCTTTTACTTGAAACCACTTCTAATGTTTCCATGTGATAACCTTTCTTTCCAGCAGTCCGACCAATACCCACATGCTGACACCCATCAGAGATAGCCACAGAATAGCGGCAAACACCAGGTCGACTCTGAGTCTGGCATTGGCCTGAATCATCAGGTAACCGAGCCCCTGTTGTGCACCGACCCATTCACCGATAATAGCCCCGATAGTTGCCACTGATACCCCCACCTTAAGTCCGGCAAAAAAATGAGGCAGGGCCCATTTCCAGTATAACAGGCGCATAGACTTCCAGAAACCGGCTCCCATCAGTTGAAAGAGAATCCGATATTCTTGATCGCAGCTTTTGAATCCTTCCAGTAAATTTACAGTGATCGGGAAAAAGATGATGATTGCAGCCATCAACACTTTGCTGGCGATACCATAGCCGAGCCACACAACCAATAAGGGGGCAATCGCAAAAACCGGAACCGCTTGAGAGGCTACCAGAAACGGTGCAATCGTATTTTCCACGGAAGGATGGGCAAACATGGCAACCGAAAGGGGTACGGCAACGGCCAGTGAAATAGCTATCCCGATCAGCACTTCCGATGCCGTTGTTGCGGCATGAGGAAGCAAGAGGCTGGCTTGAGATATCGCCACACTGATGATTTGAGTCGGCATGGGTAGAATAAAATCGGGAATCGCAAGGCCTCTGCATGCGATTTCCCAGGAACCCAGAATAAATAGCACCCCTGCAAAGGCAATTAATCTAGTGTATTTCATATTCCAACTCATCCTGTAAACGGCTCAGCGCATGTTCTTTAATATCAATTAACTCTGGGTTATTTAGGCGACGAGGCTTGGGACCGCTTAACTTATAGTGCTCCAGAATTCTCATCGGTAGTTTACCCATAACCAAAACTTCATCTGCCAGCATAAGGGCTTCATCAATATTGTGGGTGATCATTAAAATACTTTTATTGAATTCGCTTTGAAGCAAAACAAGCAAAGATTGCAAACTGGAACGGGTAATGGCATCAAGAGCTGAAAGCGGTTCGTCCAGCAAAACGAGTTCATGCGCAAACATGAGGGTTCGTACCAGAGCACAGCGCTGACGCATGCCGCCGGAAGTTTCTGCGGGCAGATAGTTTTCAAAACCGTTTAATCCCAGACGGTTAAAAAGTTTCTGAGCTTTGGTATTGGCGGCGACCATATCCCAGCCGGCAATCATTGCGGGAAGCAGCGCATTGTCGAGTAAAGTAAACCAAGGAAGCAGTAAATCCTTTTGTTGCATATAGGCAGCATTTTTTCCCAGGTGCGGTAGACTTTTTTCAAGCCAAAAAATATCTCCGCCTTCTCGCGGGAAGACTCCGGTAAGTACATTGAACAGCGTGCTTTTGCCGCAACCGGAAGGACCAATTAGAATCGTAAAGCCCCTGCGGGAAACAGTGAGGTTGAAATTTTCCAATACAACGAGGTCGCCGAAATGCTTGTAAAGACCAGAAACTTTCAGCATTTTGAAGTTCCTCCGAAGCAAAATTTTGCCGGAGGATGGGGAAGGAATATTGTGATTATCATATCAACTTTCCTACGCCGGCATGATCCGGATCAGGTTCCAGGGGTCGAGGCACCAAGCCTCCTCTCAGCCGAATTATTTCGGCTCCCCCAGTGATTTTGGTTAATTGCTACCATTAAATTGTCTGCATGTCAATTTATTGCCCGAATATCGAATTTTAGGCATTTCAGATTATTTTTAATGTTAGCCTTTCTAATATTATAAGCACTTTTTACAGATTTGGAACTTTACCGCTGGATTTAAGTCTGCCGCAGGCGGATTTAGACAGACTCTATAATATTTGCGTATCTATTTTGTTCAGGCGGCTTTCAAATTCAGCGTTGCGGGTTTCAAGCTCACGGGTCAATTTTTCCAGCTGTTCAAACAGGCGGTCGATAGCTTGCTGACACAGGTGAATGGCCCGGGAAATTTCAGCGATTTTAGCACCGTCCTGATTCTGGGCAGCCTGCTGCATGGATTGGTTCAGGCGGTCGAGTTCCCGTTCGTTTTTTTCAATTTTGTTTTCGACTGCCTCCAAGCGCTGCCGGATCGGTTTGATGATTCGAGAACGCCGGGAAATGATCGCTGATCTCTGGCGGCGCAGTTCCTTTTTGTTAAGTTTTGCAGAAATCTCCTCGTTGATGGCAGGCTGTTTCAGCGCGTGATTCTCTTTGCCTTCGTCCTGCCAGCCGCCTTTTTCCAAAAACTGCTGATAACTGCCGCCAAAAATGTCTATGCTGTCTTTCTGAAATACGATTAGCCGTTGTGCGAGTGCATGCAGGAACATTTCGTTATGGGTTACCATAATTACGGTTCCCTCAAAGTTATCTATGGCTGCGAGCAGGGCATCGCAGGATTCCATGTCAAGATGATTGGTCGGCTCGTCGAGCAGCAGCAGGTTCGCCGGGGATACCAGAAGCTTGCCCAGCATCACGCGGCTTTTTTCGCCGCCCGACAGCACGCTGATTTTTTTTAAGGCATCGTCCCCTGAAAACATCATCGCCCCGCAAACATTGCGGGCCCGCTGCCGATCACCTTGCGGGTCTGAAAACATGATTTCATCCAGTACGGTACGGTTGTCAACCAGCGTTTGCATACTGCTCTGCGCAAAATAGCCCTTTTTGACAGCCGGATGATATTTAAGCCGGCCGGTATCGGGCGACAGCTCCCCGGCAAGTAATCTTAACAAAGTTGATTTGCCTTTGCCGTTGGGTCCGACCACACCGATTCTTTCCCCCGCCTCCACGGTGATCTTAAAATTACGAACGAGAGGTTTTTCCGCATCGTATGAAAAATTTACGTTGTGGCCGCTGAGCAGGTGCCTGGCCTGAAAAGGGCTGCTGCTGAAGGAAAAATCCAGTATTTTTAGTTTTTCAAGTTTTTGTTTTTTTTCCATTTTCTGCAGGGTTTTCATGCGGGATTGCACCAGGTTTGCCTGTCTGGCTTTGGCTCTGAACCGGGTGATAAATTGCTCGATTTCTTTACGCCGGCGGGCGTCTTTCATACGGGTCTTTTCATAAACCGTTTCATCCTGAGCAATTTGATCATAGTATTTTGCCGTGTCGCCTTCGATTTTGCGCACCGTGCGGCGATGGATTCCCATTGTATGGGTAACCAGCTTGTCCATAAAACTGCGGTCATGGGTGATCAACATGATTTCATGGGGCCAGTTTTGCAGGAACCGTTCGATCCAGCGTATGGAAACGATGTCCAGAAAGTTTGTGGGTTCATCCAGTAACAAAAGATCCGGCTCGGCAATCAGTGCTTTGGCAAAATTCAACCGGACCTGGTAGCCGCCTGAAAATTCCTTTGGGTGTCTCTGGAAATCCGTCTGCGTGAAACCCAGACCGTCAAGAATCTTTTGTGCTTTCCAGTGATGATCTTTTTGGGCCTCAGGCAGTGCTGAAATGGCTTCAGTTAAAATCGTACTATGGCGGAATTCCAGATTCTGGCTGACATAACCGATGCGGTAATTTTTCGGGATGATAATGCTGCCGGAATCGGGATTTTCTTTTCCCAGAATCATCCGAAACAACGTCGTTTTTCCGTGGCCGTTGCGCCCCACGACACCGAGCCGATCTCTTTCATTGACCGCAAAGTTTATACCTTCAAACAGGATCAGTTCTCCGTAACTTTTATGTAGGTTTTCTATCCGAATCATGGTCGAAAAATGTAATTTTTGGTTGTCCGGTTTTCCGTTATGCCCGTTGAACCCTTTAAAAACGAAAAAGGTCTCAACGGCTACAATTGGCGAACCGGCTCAAGCGAATGGCTTCTAACTTTTATAGAAAATTGCGTCAATGGTCAATTATTGCTTTCCTTGAAACATGGCTGGCATTTTGCTATGATTTCATTTTTAGTACAATGCCTTCCTGAATTACCGGAAATATCATCGCATCGGGACACTTTCTATGGACTTGTTTGTTGTTATAAAAAGCCCGTTAGTTGCTCTGGGCCGTTACACCATGGTCTTTGTTCAGGATCTGGGAAGAATTGCCCTTTTTTTTTTCAGAGGCTTTATCCTCATTTTCTCCCTGCCGCTGCAGATCAATAAGATTTTACTGCAGATATATTTTATCGGTATGAAATCGGTCTTTGTTGTCTGCCTGACAGGGGCATTTACCGGAATGGTTTTGGGCCTTCAGGGATATTACCTGCTGGTCAAGTATGGTTCCACAGGGATTCTCGGCTCGGCCGTGGCACTGTCGCTGATTCGTGAAATGGGCCCGGTACTGGCCGCCGTGATGGTGATTGCCAGAGGCGGATCGGCTATGGCGGCAGAGATTGGAATCATGCGGATATCCGAGCAGATTGATGCGCTCGAAACCATGGATATCGATCCGATTCGTTATCTGGTCAGTCCCAGAATTGCAGCCGCTCTGATCAGCTTCCCTCTTTTGACCGCACTTTTTGACGTGGTCGGAATACTGGGAGGATATTTAACCGGCTCGGTTTTATTGGGCGTCAATTCGGAGCTGTACTTTTCCCGGGTCGAATCCTCAGTAGCTCTGGTAGATGTTAGCGGCGGTTTTATCAAGTCCGTTGTGTTTGCTGTAATCGTGGTATCCATATGTTGCTTCCAGGGATATTACACCCATACCCGGTCCGAATTTGGTGCCAAGGGCGTCAGTCAGTCGACAACGTCTGCCGTTGTGCTATCCTGTGTGATGATTTTAATTGCGGATTATGCACTAACGTCCTTTTTACTTTAACCCCAATTGAGTTAAAACTCAATTGGGCGTTATTTGTTATTCGCTATTAGGTAATGCGGTTATTCGGAAAGAATAAGCTATTTGGGTTGTGGGAGCGGCTTCCAGCCGCGAAATTAAATGATCGCGGCTGGAAGCCGCTCCCACAGGATTTTTTATGCTTACTTGGACTTTCCGGATAAGCACCTGAGGTGACAGTTCAAAAGGAATCATCGAATTCCAATAACGACTAATTGAGCGTTTCAAATTATGGATCAACCGCTTGTTGAAATAAAAAATGTTATTAAATGCTTTGGCTCCAATTGTGTGCTGGACGGGGTCAAGATGAGCATTTACCGCGGGCAAATTACTTCAATTATCGGCCAAAGCGGCACGGGTAAAAGTGTGCTGCTCAAGCACATCATCGGTCTGTTAACGCCGGATTCGGGCCAGGTGCTTTTTGAGGGAAAGCCTCTGACCGCAATGAAAAAACACGAACGCAAAGTTCTGAAACGAAAATTCAGCTATGTATTTCAGGACACCGCGCTTTTTGACTTTTTAAACGTTTTTGAAAATATCGCTTTGCCGCTCGTGGAAAACACCGCCTACGGCGATAAGGAGATCAAGGATCGGGTTCAGAAGAAGCTGCATCAGCTGGACCTGTTTGATATCGAGAACAAATACCCATCCCAGCTTTCCGGCGGGATGAAAAAACGCGTCGCCCTGGCCCGGGCCCTGGTCACGGATCCGGAAATTGTTTTATTTGATGAACCCACGACAGGGCTTGATCCCATCCGGAA
>JASFPY010000029.1:0-10076 GCA_050115755.1 Desulfobacteraceae bacterium
AGGCATGAAAATCATGTTCAACATGATCAACGGTGCCCGTATGAGCACCGGTCTTCAAGCCATGACCTATGCGTCATCGGCTTACCTGTTGGCGGTCAATTACGCGCGGGAGCGCATCCAGGGAAGGGATTTAGCTGATTTTGCCGATCACAGTGCGCCCTCGGTTCCCATTATCAACCATCCCGATGTGCGCCGCAACCTTTTGTGGATGAAATCCTACGTGGACGGGATGCGCAGCTTTTTTTACTACATGACCGTGCTGGGAACCAAAGGCAGTGAGGGCGAAACCGCCGAAAATCGTGAGCGTTGCGAAGATCTTTTTTCGATGCTCACACCGGTGGTCAAAGATTATATGGCGGTTAAAGGACACGAAGTCTGCATCCAGGCTATTCAGGTCTTTGGCGGTGCCGGCTATACAAAGGATTACCTGGTTGAGCAATATGCCAGAGATTGTAAAATTACGACGATTTATGAAGGCACCAGCGGTATCCAGGCCCTTGACATGCTGGGGCGAAAGCTGGGCATGAAAGAAGGAACGGTATTTGTGAACTTTCTCGGCGAAGTTCATAAAACCGTCGCCCGGGCCAGGCAGACGGAACAAATCCGGGATATGGCCGTCAAAGTCGAAACGGCTGCAAACCGCCTGGGTGAAGTCGCTCTGCACCTGGGCAAAAAGGCCATGTCTGCTGAATTTAAAGCAGCCTTTGCCCATTCCCTTCCCTTTTTGCATGTCATCGGCGACACGATTATGGCCTGGATGCTCCTGTGGCGGGCCTTGACGGCAGCCGACCAATTATCGGGCAAATGCAGTAAAAAAGATCTTGCTTTTTATGAAGGCCAGATCAAGACCGCCGAATTTTTTATCTGTACCGAGCTTCCGGCAACCCTGGGCAAAATGAACGCCATTGCCGACGGTTGTGCGGCCGCCATTCAGATTCCGGATGAGGGGTTCGGGGGGCTTTAAAATAAACAGCTTAGAGGTATCAAAACATAGGACTGAGTGCTGAGGACTGAGGTATATCGAAATTGAAAGAACCATGCAGCTCATGACGCAAAAGGACGACTCATGGTCCCGGGAGGACGATTCATGACGCAAAACGACAGGTCATGTGAAATGGTCTCTTGGAAGAAAAGTTTTTTGCTCAGTCCTCAGTCCTCAGCACTCATTACTTATCCATTGACCCTTGAACCTTTGAACCTTTGAACGCGGATAGAGGGGGAATAATGAAAACAGATTACAAAACCATTAAAGTTGAGTTGAAAGACGGCGTCGCCGTTTGTACCATGGACAACCCGCCGGTCAATCAGCTTTCGCAGCATTTTGTTGAGGAGCTGGCGCAAGCATTCACTGAAGCTTATGCGGATGAGGCGGTTAAAGCCATTGTTCTAACCGGCACTGCAAAAAATTTTCTTGCCGGCGCCGACATTACCCAGATTAAAGACGTCAAGACCAGAGACGCACTCCTGCCGAAGGTCAAAGACAACAATCGATTCATAAACGCCATTGAAACCGGTCCGAAACCGGTGGTGGCCGCAATTAACGGCAACTGCCTGGGCGGCGGCCTGGAGATTGCCATGGCCTGTCATTACCGGGTCGCGGCCCGGGGGGTGAATCTCGGCCAACCCGAAGTCCAGATCGGGCTGATTCCCGGTGCCGGCGGTACGCAGCGATTACCGCGTCTGGTCGGGCTTCGCTATGGGCTTGAAATGATTACCACCGGAAAGCCCATCCGTGCTGAAGCGGCGCATGCCAGAGGGCTGGTGGACGAAGTCACCGAACCGGATCAACTGGTGAATCAGGCCGTAAAGGCCGCCAATCGGTTTATTTCGGGACAGCTGAACATCAAATTGCGCACGACCAGATTTCGGCATGATCGACTGCCCAGCGCCGCTGAAAAAAAGGGGATGCTCGAGATCGCCAAGGCCATGACGGCCGCCCAGGCCAAAGGTTATATAGCGCCCTTGAAAGCGATAGAGGCTTTTGAAAGGGGTCTCAGCTACGACGTGGAAGCGGATATTGAGATGGAATCCGAGCTGTTCGCCGATTGTGTGCTTTCCGATGTGGCCAAAAATCTAATCAACATATTTCTCAGCACCCGGGCTGCCGGCAGACTACCGCGCATCGAAGGCCTCGAGCCGGCTAAAATTAAGAAAGTGAGCATGCTCGGCGGCGGCGTCATGGGCACCGGGATTGTCAATGTGCTTTTGAAAGGCGGCTTTGACGTTGTATTGTGGGAAATCAACAAAGAAGCCCTTGAAAAAGCACTGGTGTCCATCCGCAAAACCTTTGACTATCCCATTAAGCAAAAGAAAATGACCCCGGCCGACCTGGAAAACCTGTTAAACGATCAGCTGCAAACCACCACATCTCTGGAGGATATGAAAGATGTCGACCTGGTCATCGAGGCCGTACTCGAAGACATGCAGGTCAAGCAGGAGATCTGGCAGCAGCTGGAAGGCATCTGCCGGGATGATGTTATCTTTGCCACCAACACCTCGGCGCTGCCGATTACCGAAATGGCTTCTATTCTTGCCGACCCCGGTCGCATGATCGGAATGCACTTCTTTAATCCGGCCCACCGGATGCAGCTTTTAGAAGTCATCTGTGCCGAAAAGACATCGGATCAAACACTGGCAACCGTGGTTGATTTTTCCAGGGCCATCAAAAAGATACCGATCGTGGTCAATGACGGTCCCGGTTTTTACGTATCGCGCCAGCTGGGTGGCCTGATGGGTGCTGCGATTTACCTGAGTGCCGATGGTGTCGATGGTGCCGCAATCGAATCCGCAATGACCGAATTTGGCATGCCCATGGGTCCCGCCACACTGGCAGACCTGACCGGGATTGATATCAACTACCATGTCAACAAGACCTTTGCAAAACGATTGGGCGATCGTTACAAAGTGCATCCGTTAACCGAGCTCATATACCAGACCGGCTGTTACGGCCGTAAAACCGGCGCCGGCTACTTTGATTACAGTGGTGATCAGCCGGTTCCCAACCCGAAAGTCGTAAAGGTCGTCCAAAAATTTCTCAAGGACAATCAGGTCGCCCCCCGCGAGATGTCAAAAGATGAAATCATAGACACGATGCTGGCTCTCGGCATCAACGAAGCGGCACTGATGATTGAAGAAGGCATCTGTGATCGTCCCCAGGATATGGATCTGGCCATGATTTACGGAACCGGGTTTCCGCCCTATCGCGGTGGTATCCTGAGATATGCCGACAAGTGGGGCTTAAAGAATGTCTATCAAACGCTCGCCGAACTGGAAAAACAATACGGCTTTCGCTTCAAAACTGCGGATTTGATCAAGGAGATGGCCGAGACGGGCAAAACTTTTTATACAGATTAGAACTTATCTCAAAAATGCCACTTTAGAGGACGAGAACGAGGTCGAGCAAGAGTACGAGGTTAGACCCTATTTCGCTTTTCGTCCTCGTCGTCGTTCTCGTCCTCGTACTCGTACTCGTAATCCTAACGGGCAAATTTATGTATGGCAAAATTATACAATGCCAGTTAAAGTATGCGTAAGACCACGCGCACGGTGAAGCAAAATAACAGAATTCAAGGAGGCCAATCATGAAAGAAGTCGTTATCGCAGGTTATCTGAGAACCGCCCAATCACGTTCAAGGCCCAACGATCCGGCCAGGGACTGGTTTTGTAAAATGAGAGCCGATGAACTACTGGCAAAACTGCTGCCGGAAGTGATTAAAAGAAGCGGAATCGAACCGAAGGAAATCGACGATTTTCTCGTGGGGTGCGCAACAGGTGTCACCGAGCAGTGGTCTTACGGCGGGCGTTATCCCATATTTCTCGCTAATTTTCCGGAGACCATTCCTGCGAAGTTTGTCGACCAGCAATGCGGCTCGGCCATGGCCGGCATTCACATCGGGTTCATGGAAATTGCCCAGGATTTCGCCGATGTTGTGCTGGTAGGAGGCATGGAACACATGACCCGTGTGCCCATGGGCGGACAGCTGGTGGACAGAGGCCATATTGCGCCCAACATGACGCTTTTCACGGATTCCGCCTTTCAGCACTGGGACATGATGACCACAACAAATATGGGCCTGACGGCCGAAAAACTTTTCTCCCAGACCGATTTTACAAAAGAAGATCTGGACCGCTGGGGAGCGCAATCTCACCAGCGGGCCGCCAGAGCGCGGGCCGAAGGTTTCTTTAATGATGAGATTTTACCCATCGAAGCCGAACAGGCTGACGGAAAGACGCTGACCGTGGATCAGGATCAGGCGGTGCGTGAAGATGCGACCGCCGAAGGGATGGCCGATCTCAGACCGGCCTTTAAACCGGACGGGGTCATTACAGCCGGCAATTCCTCGCCGTTGAACGCCGCAGCCACTTCGATGCTGCTCATGTCCAAAGAAACCGCCAGCAAGAAAGGTATCAAGCCGCTGGCAACGATCCGATCCATTGGATTTGCCGGTGTCGATCCCACGATTATGGGGCAGGGCCCGGTACCGGCCAGCAAAAAAGCCCTGGAGAAGGCCGGACTGAAAACCTCCGACATTGATTTCTGGGAAATTAACGAGGCATTTTGCATCGTTGCCCTCAACTGCATCAAGGAGCTGGGGATCGACCCGCAAAAGGTAAACATCATGGGCGGTGGCACCGCCATCGGCCATCCGCTGGGCGCCACCGGCATTCGCCTCACCGGCACCCTGGCCCGTATATTAAACATAAAAGGCGGTCGATACGGATGTGCAAATGCCTGCGTTGGCGGTGGCCAGGGCGTTGCCACCATTATTGAACGCGAGGAATACGAATGGTGCTAAAAGGGCATCATTTGCGATGCGCTTGCGGATCGGGGTGAAACAGCGAATAAACGACCGGAATAAGTACCAGCGTAATCAGCGTCGATCCGGTTAGGCCTCCGACCACCGCCCGTGCCAGCGGGGCCTGGGCGTCGGATCCTTCTCCGATGCCCAGAGCCAGCGGCAGCAGACCGAGGATGGTGGTCAGGGTCGTCATCAGAATCGGCCGCAATCTGCGACGGCCGGCCTCTGTCAGCGCCTCGCGGGTAGGCATCCCACCGCGAACCAGGCGACCGGCCTGATCCACCAGCAGAATCGCGTTGTTGACCACGATGCCCCCCAGCATAATGCATCCGATGTAGGACTGCACATTCAGTGTCGTTTGGGTGATAAACAGCGTCACCAGCACACCGACGGCCGCCAGCGGCACAGAAAACATGACCACCAGCGGATCGCGCAGCGATTCATATTGACATGCCAGCACCATATACACGAGGACCAGCGCCAGTACAAGTGAGATGACCAGTTCTCTGAAGGCCTTTTGCTGCTCTTCGTAATTGCCGGCAACCGTCAGATCATAGCCCACGGGGCGTGGAATTTGATCCAGCAGGGTCTGCACGTCTGTGGCCACCGAGCCCAGATCGCGTCCCGCAACGTTGGCGCGGACCGTAACTGTTCGTTGCTGGTCTTTGCGATCGATCAGGACCGGACCCCGGCTCGGCTCGTAGGCAACGACGTTGCGCAGCGCCACTTTTTCTCCGGATGCGGTTGTGAGGGTAAGGTTGAGAATTTCGTTCAGGGAGCGTTTCTCGGCATCCTTGAGCTGTACCAGGATGCGATAGGAATTGCCCCCCGAACGGTATTCACCGGCTTTGGAACCGGCCACCGCGGTTTGCAGCATTTCGGTGACGTCGCGAACGCTCAGGCCAAGATCGGCGACCTTGTCGCGGTTCACCCGGATTTCCTGCTGGGGGATGCCGGCTTCGAGGCTCTTCTGAACATCGGTGATGCCCGGTACATCCACAACCAACTTCGCTGCGGCTGCGGCCAGCGTGTCAAGTGTTGCAAGTTCGTAACCGCGGATTTCAATCGTCAGACTCTCGTCACCGCCCAGGAGTCGTTGCAGCAAGAACTGGCCCTGCGGTGCCCGGACCCGGATTTCCATGCCGGGAACTTTGCCTTCCAGGCGGCGCCGCAGGTCCCGGGCAATTTCCACATTGGAGCGGTCGCGTTGAGCAGACGGCAGCAGAGACATGCGTATCACACCCTCTGCGCCGGCATCAGCCCGCCAGCCGGAGGCCCCCACACTGACCACCGACGCCACAGTCTCGGGCACCGCCGGTTGAACGATCTGCGCCATCATGCGCGTCTGCCGATCGACCAGCTCAAGCCGGGTGCCGATTTCCATCTTACCGCTGACGCGAACCTCGCCCTCATCACTGGGGGGCAGAAATTCACTGCCGATCAGCGGCAAAAGCATTAAACTTGCGCCTAGCACCGCAGCCGCTGCAAAAACGGTGACCAGACGATGCCCCAGGACCCAGCGCAACAGGCTCAGGTAAGCGTTTTCGAGACCTGAAAAAACGGATGTGGCAAAGGCGGCCCAGCGGTTGAGTCGAGACGCCGGCTCCTTGCGGACCGCCGGGGTGGAGGTCAGAAGTCTGGACGCCAGCATGGGCACCAGGCTCATGGCCACTACCAGCGAACAAATCAGCGCAAACATGATGACGTAAGCCAGCTCTTTGAAAAGGATGCCCGAAACGCCGCGCACAAAAATCAACGGCAGAAAAATGACCAGCGTGGTTATCGTGCTGGCGACGATCGCCGTCCCGACTTCCCGGGCACCTTCCACCGATGCCTCGCCGGGCGATTCGCCGTTCTCACTGCGGCGGCGGAAGATATTTTCGAGCACGACGATGGAACTGTCGACCATCATGCCCACACCCAGGGCCAGCCCGCCCAGGGTCATCAGATTGAGCGTGAACCCCCCGAAAAATATCAAGGCAAAGGTGGTCACAATAGAGATCGGAATCGACAGGGAAATCACCAGCGTGCTTCTGATATTGCGCAAAAAAAACAGCAACACCACGATTGCCAGCCCGCCCCCGTAAACCACCGAGCGGGCAACGTTGGCAATCGACCGCTCGATAAAATTGCCCTGGTTGATGACCGGAACAATCTTGATCTGAGGGAAGTCGTGGTTGACCGCTTCAATTTCTGCCAGGATGCGCCGGGACACTTCGACCGTATTGGCGTTGGCCTGTTTGCGAATACCGATGCGCAGTCCGCGCCCACCGTTGACGCGCACGATGCGCGTCAGCTTCTCATAGGTGTCTTTGACCTCGGCGATCTGACCGAGCGTTACGGCGGCACCGTCGCGCTGCACGATGACGGTGTCTCGAATTTGATCGAGGTTGATAAACTCAGCAGGGGCGCGCAACATGACCTCGTACCGTCCCTCTTCGATCTTGCCCGCCGGAAGATCGAGGTTGGCGTCGCGAATCGCTTCGATCACCTTGTCCAGCGGCAGACCGGCGGCCTTGATCCGGTCGGGATCCAGTTCGATCCGGACTTCGCGCTTGAAGCCGCCCCAGGTATCAACCTGCGCGACACCCGGAATGCGCGCGAAGCGGTAGCGAATCTGGACCTCGATCAGTTCCGTAAGCTCAACGGGATCGAGATTGCTGGAAACACCCAGAATAACGACCGGAAAGCTGGCAATATCGAATTTGCGGATGCGCGGCCTGACGACATCATCCGGCAGCTCGTTGATCTCGTCTTCAAGTTTGCCCTGAACGTCAATCGCCGCGGTGTCGATTTCCGTCCCCCACACGAAACTGACACGAACCGTACTTCGACCTTCTGATGAGGTCGATGTGATTTCTTCCACACCGGGCACCGTGGCAACGATCTCTTCAATGATCTGAGTGATCAGTCGCTCCATCACCACGGGGCTCGCCCCTTCGTAATTCGTTCGAATGGTCAGCGTCGGCAGTTCGATGTTGGGCAGCATGTCGATCTGCAGCCGGCTCAGAGAAACGGCCCCCAGGATGACCAGGATCAGGGTCACCATTGTCGTGAAAATCGGGCGCTTGACGCTGAAATTTGGCAGATTCATGGGGCGCTGCCCTTTTTGCGGTCGCCTGCGGGTATGGCCTGTACGTCAGGAATCGTGACGGGGGAGCCGTCTTTTACCAGCTGCTGCCCCAGGATCACAACCCGACCGTTGAGCCCCTGGCCTTTGACCTGCACCCGGTCGCCCTGGCGGATGCCCACTTTCACCTCGCGCCAGACAACCGATTGGCCGTTCTCACTGACGATAAAAACACCGTTGCGGTCATCGCGTTTGGTTAACGCTTGCTCGGGGATGACCGTGGCTTCCGATTCCCGGGCCAATACCACTGTGGCCCGGATAAACATGCCGGGTTTAAGCCGATGCTGTGGATTGTCGATGGTCATTTCGATCCGTGCCTGCCGGCTGGATTTGCGGAAGACAGGCGCAATGCGATCGATGCGGCCCCTAAACCGTTCATCCGGATAGGCGTCGGTTGTTAACGAAACAAGCTGCCCGGGCTTCAGGCGAGCGTAGTCTCTTTCGGTAACGAAAACCACCCCGACGATGGGATGCAGCTCGACGATCAAAAGCAACGGAGCGTTGGCGGCTACGGTTTGGCCTTCGTCCACATAGCGCTCGGCAACGACGCGCTGCTCGCCGCCACCGGTCCAGCCCGCAGTAACTTTGGTGTAACCGAGCCGGATATTTGCGGTTTCCAGCGATGATTCGGCCTTGGTCACCTCGGCCGCAGCGACTTTAAGCTGAGCCTGCTTGGCCAGTCGCTCCTGCCTGGCAGCGTCGAATTCGGAATCCGATGCCACCCCGCGCTTTAAAAGTGACTCGGTGCGTTTAAACTCGCGACCGGCAATTTCCAGGGCGCTTTTGGCTTCGGACAGCTTGGCTTTGGCCACTTCCAGATCGGCCTGGGCCTGGGCAACGGCCTGGACATACTCATCGTTGTCTAACTCGGCGACAACCTGACCCCGTTCGACCGTATCGGCGATATTGACGAGCACGCGCTCCACGCGGCCGCTGACCTTGGGCGCAACCACAAACTCGGCCAGGGCTTCCAGCTCCCCGCTAAACGTCCGCTGCAGCTCGATCGGTCCGCGCTGAACCCGCGCCACTTCAACCGGCACCGGTCGCGAAGCCTTACCGCGTTTGCCCGAGCCCTCCCGGTCCTGATATTGACCGAATATCAGCCAACCTAATCCCGCAACCACTCCAATCAAAATAACAATCAGAATAAAAATTTTAGGGGCGCCCGATTTCATATGAAAATATCCTTAGCATTTTTTCCCAAATTCACAGTTCTAAAAAATATATACCGTTTGACTTGATACAGTCAACTTTGCACCTTTATTGCTGATATTGCAACAAAAAATAGTCGACGAACGGATCCACACCTGAGTCTTTTAATGTCGTTTTCCCCGTCAAGCTACCCGGAAGATTTGTCATTTTTTCCGAGCAATTTTCGGTTGTCAGCATGCGGTTAAAAACTGTATAGTCAAAGACGTCTTAAAACTTCCAACCAAACCGACCGCTATCGGGCCAAATTAAAATGCATGAGGACCGGATATGATGTTTGCAAGATGTTATCACCGTCTGCTGGAGTTTCTGATAGTCTGCGGTCTGTTGCTGGCATCGGCCTCCTGTGCGCTGGTCGAGGAACGGATCGACCGCACGGCCGATGGCCCCAATGTGCCGGCCGATACCGCCGTGTACATGGATCTGGAGTCAAGCGAGCAGCCGCAGGAAATGGCCGCACCGGCAGTGCCACCGGGGCCATTGAAAATTACCATTACCGAAGCCATTTTGCTCTGCCTTGAAAACAACCGCTCGCTCGTCGTGCAAAGGTTGAATCCCGCCATCCAGCAAACCGCCGAAGAGCGGGAACGCGCTGTTTTTGATCCGGCAATAAACGCAGAAATCTCCGCCGACAGGTTGAAAGGAGAACGTCTCGCCAGATCCGGATCGCAAACCGAGGATTTCAAGAACGACTCTGTCGAGGGCATCATCTCCCTGGAGCAATATTTTCCGACCGGCACAACGCTTGCCCTGGAAGCCGGCAGCCAGATGGATGACTCTTCTCTTTACGATTCCAGATTTTATGATTCCCGCTTGGGCATGACGGTTACCCAGGCACTGCTGAGAGGATTCGGAACCGATGTGAATCTGGCCCGACTGCGGCAGGCGCGTCTGGATACCCGCATGTCGGAATATGAGTTGCGGGGCTTTACCGAATT
>JASFPY010000030.1:0-10040 GCA_050115755.1 Desulfobacteraceae bacterium
CATGACTTAGATTTATAACTGAGAGATCCGAGTGTTTTTAAGATTAAGCGCTGGATAAATAATCGCCCGACCCCAGATTTACTTAACTTATCATTTGTTGTAGGATATCCTCAGAAGTGGTTTCAGGTTTCGGGTGTCAGGAAGATAAAAAGGACAGTAGGGCGGGCCTCTGTGCCCGCCATTCAGAGGTCGGCACGGAGGCCGACCCTACTTCCTTTCTGTTTTCTGTCCTCTGTTTGCTGTTCTCTGACACCTGAAACCATAGACACCGTGTTGTTTAAAAAATTCAACCGAACTAACATTTAGCACGCGATTTTTTTAACATTTTTGCAAGATACAGCACGAGAAAAAATATCCGTTTTGCGATTTTGTTGGCATCACCCATAATTGAGGAGGGTAATATGACTGCATTCATCATTATTGGAGGCATCATTCTTTTGGTAATTATAATCGTAGCCGCTATTTATAATAGCCTGGTTACGCTTCGAAACCGCTACAAAAATTCATTTTCGCAAATCGATGTCCAGCTCAAACGCCGCTATGACCTGATACCCAATCTGGTTGAAACCGCCAAAGGTTATATGAAGCATGAGCGCGAAACGCTGGAGGCCGTTATCAATGCCAGAAACAGCGCTTTAAGCGCCAGCCAGAAAGCGTCCGGAAATCCCGGAGACCCGGCTGCCATGAAGGACCTCGCCAGCGCCGAGACTTTACTGACAGGAACGTTAGGCCGCCTGTTTGCGCTCGCTGAAAACTATCCTGATTTAAAAGCCAATGAAAACATGCTGCAGCTGCAGGAAGAGTTAACGTCAACTGAAAACCGGGTTGCCTTCGCCCGCCAGGCCTTTAACGACGCCGTTACCGCTTACAATATTGCCTGCGAAAAATTTCCCCAAACCATCATCGCGGGCATGTTTAATTTTTCCCCGGCCCAATTGCTGGAGTCCACCGAAACGCCTGAAGAAAGAAAAGCGCCCAAAGTTTCTTTTTAAAATTTATATAAAAGATTGAGCGCAGCGACACTATAACTTTAGGCATTTTAGATCATTTTAGGCACTTCTAAACTTATGGATTTTTTTGAACAACAGGATATTGCCAGAACAAAAACCGCCCGGCTAATCGGCTTATTTATCCTGGCCGTGGTGGCTGTCGTGTTGGCGGTTTACGTGGTTGCGGTGCTGATTATGTATTTTTACGGCGCTCGCGAGCCGGGTTTCAATCCGACAACCTTTGACTGGATTCAGCCCCGTCTGGGATTCTGGGTGGTCAGTGTCACCCTGCTGGTTATTTTTATCGGCAGCATAACCAAAATTATCGCGTTGGCGAAAGGCGGCAGCACCGTCGCAGAAAATCTGGGCGGAAGACTCATCAATGCGTCTACCACCGATCGTGATGAGCGCAGACTGATAAACGTTGTCGAAGAGATGGCGATTGCTTCCGGTATACCGGTTCCTCAAGTATATATCCTTGACCGCGAAAAGGGCATCAACGCGTTTGCTGCCGGCTACTCGCCAAATGATGCGGCGGTGACCGTTACGGAAGGTTGCTTAAGCAGATTAAGCCGTGATGAGCTGCAAGGTGTCATTGCCCATGAATTCAGTCATATCCTAAACGGTGATATGCGTTTAAATATTCGCCTGATCGGCTTTCTCGGCGGAATTATGGTACTTGCCCAGATCGGCTATATTTTGCTGCGATCCAGATCCAGCAGCCGAAAAGGCGGGAGCCAGGGTGTTCTGATCGGATTGGGCCTGGTGATCATCGGATTTGTGGGGCAATTATTCGGTAGGATGATTCAGGCGGCGGTATCGCGTCAGAGAGAATATTTCGCGGACGCCTCATCGGTGCAATTCACGCGCAATCCTGGGGGAATTGCCGGAGCGTTAAAAAAAATCGGCGGATTAACGCAAGGGTCCAGAATTCAGTCGCCCCATGCCGGAGAAATCTGCCACATGTTCTTCGGCAAAGCCATAAGAACCTTGTTTGCAACCCACCCGCCCTTAACCGACAGAATTTATCGTCTGCAGCCCGATTTCGACGGCCGTTTCATCCCGCAAGCGGTCTCTGAAGAAAAACCCGGACCGATTTTTCCTGAACCCGCAAAACCGGCCGTTGCTGCCGTAACATCATCTGCGGCAGGGTTTGCTGTCGATGCGGGCGCCGTTATCAAACAGCCGGGAAATGTAACCGCGCAAAACATAGATCATAGCAGGCAGCTTTTAACCGCAATTCCGCAAGAAATCAGAAACGAACTCAGCGATATTTTAGGGGCAATGTCCGTCACCTGCATGCTTTTGCTGGATGAAGATCCACAGGTCAGAGACATTCAAATTAAGCGTTTGCAAAAGAGCGCGCCAGGCAGTCTCGTTGAGCACCTGGTGAATCTCGAACCACACTTCAAAGCACTGGATCTGCAACTGCGGCTGCCCGTTTTAGATTTAGCTCTGCCGGTTCTGCGCCAGATGTCTGTCGGCCAGTATGCGAAATTTAAAGTGTTTATTCAGATTCTGGTGGAAGCCGACGCACGGCTTTCTTTTTTTGAGTTTGCGCTGCAACAGATTGTTAAACACCGCCTGGGAGCAAGCTATCAGCGCCACAAAAAAGAAGTTTTATATAAAAACATCGCATCGCTGGCTTTAGATGCCGTCAATATCCTCTCGCAGCTCGCGCATTTCGGGCATCCCCAGGAAGTGGCCGCGCAGGCAGCCTTTACCTGCGGATGGGAAGAATTGGGTATCAGAGATTCGCGCTGGAAGATGCTACCGGCCGGCAAGGTGTCTTTCGGTGATTTGGGGGTCGCCCTGCAGCGTTTTTCATTGGCAGCCCCAAGAATAAAAAAAACCTTTTTGGATGCCTGCGCCCGCTGCGTGCTTCATGACAAGCATGTAACGCTCAAAGAAGCTGAGCTTTTGCGCGCTGTCGCCTATGCGCTGGACATACCGCTGCCCCCATTTCTGGAAGCCGTTGATGATTAAGCCGGATAAAGGTCTCAGGTGTCGGGTGTCAGGTGTCAGCTTTCAGAAAACAGAGACCAATTGTTAAGATTCAGTGATGATCGGAAGCGGATAATATGCGGCGAGCGGTCCAGTAGTATCTTCCCCAGTAGGTTTCATCGATTTTTGATAAGGTCACGCCTTTGCTTTTGGAGGCGTGCACAAATTCGGATCCGCCTATATAAATCCCCACATGACGGGGATAGGAAGGCGGTTGAAAAAACACCAGATCTCCGGCCTGCAGGTTTTTAAACGGGATCGGCCGACCCTGATTTACCTGGGCTTTAGTGGTACGCGGCAATTCAATATTAAAAACATCCTCATAAACGACTCTCACAAACCCGGAACAGTCGATTCCACGGCCTCCGTTTCCCCCCAGGTGGTGCCGCATTCCCTTCCATTTTCTATATTCCTGGCGCAGCCGTTTTTCGATTTCAGCATCATTGAAATGCGGCTGGGCGGCCTGAGAATATGCTGATCGTGCAGGGGGCACCCCGGACTGTTTTGGGGGTGTCGCGCATGCCGCAATCAAAAAAAACACTGCCAGAACAGACCACCAATGAAATCTTAAAGATTTATAACTGCGAAAGATTTTAAACACCGTTTTCATTTTTTCATGCGAATTTAAGATTCGTAAATGGGTTCGTCTAAGATGTCGGCTTTTCAGGATTTATGATCGGCTAAAATTCCGATTTCTTGAGTTTTGACAAACCGCGTTCCCGAATAATGCCATACAAATCCATGCATTTTTTTAAGGCAGACGGTCAATCGGTTGGCAAACAGATGAAATGCCACTGAGTCAATAAGCGAATATTTCAGGCATCAGTCCGCTGAATTTGTTGCGTTACATGATTCAAAAACGGCAGATAGGGCTTAAGTTTGGAAAAAAGCAGCCTTGCGGCGATGTAAAGCAGAATAAAGGGTGCTATGAAATTGAGTTCAAATCCGCCCGCCCACCCGGGTAGCGTGAAAACGATATCCGCAAAACGTCTGTTGAGCCAGGCGGCGGCAAAAAAGGCCGGCCAGAGTGATGCCATTCCCATGGCCATAAACAAAAAAAATGATTTGCCAAAGGTCTCGTTGGCCAGCTTATTGATTCCTTTATACGCGTTGTCGTCGCCTGCAGCCTTGGCGTTGAGCGATCGCAGATGGTAGTATTGTGTCTGTTCCCAATTATTTGCGATATGCCGCCGGTTTACACGGTAAGCCACTGCCAAGGTCAACTCGCCCAACAGGCTGGCCCACAGGGCAAGAATCAACGTCCCCACCCACCAGCCCAGTAATGGATTTTCATACCAGCGATAGGGCGATATGAGCACGGGGTCAATCGTATTTAAAAACCAGTTGATTGCGTCCATTTTAAGCCTTAAAAGGGATTTCCAGCCTGGCACCTTGCCAGGCCGGAGAATTCGGTTCCTGACATCAGAAGTTTAGAACGGTGGAACAATGCTATACCCTAAAAAGCCCTTGGTGGTATAGCGCAGCCCCACGTAAAAAGCCAAGACGATGAATATGATCTTCAGCACCTTTTCCGGGATGTATTTGGACGTGCGCGGTCCGATCATGGAGCCAATGAAAATGCCGATAAGCTCGGCACCGATAAGGCCCCATGAAATGACGATGCCTTTGCCGACCATATATGAAAAAATGGACACGATCATGCCCACCAGGACACACAGCGCCGAGGTACCGGCCACCAAAAACATCGGCAATCCGGCAATCGATGTCAGAAAGGGCACATACAGAAAGCCGCCGCCGACGCCAATGAAGGAGGCAATTGCCGCAATGAAGATGCCGCCGACCATCGGTATCCAGGCTTTGAATTTAAATTCCTGGCCGAAAAAGGTGAACCGGATATTGCCGATAAAAAGGGTCAGGGCCCAACCGATAAACACGAGAACATAAGCAACCCATTTGGCGCCGCCGACCAGATTGATCCACAGGGCCGAGGCCACCACAGCGGCGACTGCCAACCACATAAACGTCCAGGAACCCTCTATAATTTTGACGCCCTGGCCGGCGGTGTCGGTTTTTTCGGCAACCGCCTTCTCGAATGCCCGAGCCGCAGCTTTGGCCTCTTTCTTGCGCGCTGCACCCCGCGGGGTGAGTTCGTAAATCAGGAAAGCGCCAAGGATGAAAACGATGAGACCGAAGTATCCGAGATAGGACCGGAGCGATACCTTGCCGGCAGTCAGTTCCGGCACCAGCCAGGAACCGCCGACGCCGCCAACTGCAAGGCAGATGCCCAAAGGCGCCACCAGCCGTCCCATGCGGTAGTAATTGAAGGATGAAATCCCACCGCTCAACCCGACCAGCCACTGGTTGGAGACCCGAATGGAATCCGTCAACAATTTATTGACCGGATTACCCTTGCCGAAAGATTTGGCGTAGTCGGCCAATCCGAAAATGGTGATGTGCCCCACACCCGCCATAACACCACCGAAAGCCCCTACGGTTGAAAAAATCCACCCGACCCAGATTGCCCAGAGCAGACCAATGATGACGTTCGGAGTAGGAGCGCCGGCTATCTCCAGAAAACCGGGCGCTTCACCGGGTTTGATAACGGCCCTGGTCTTGGCGGTAAAACGCTCATCTTTAAGGCTGCTTTCGATGGCTCGTTTCATTTTGCCCGGCATACCGGGGGTCGTAAGATCAGAACCCGATTGCGCAAACGCTAAAGCGGCAAAGGTTAAAAGAACAAAAATGCCCGTAATCCAATAAAATCTTGACAATTTCACAATCCTTCTCCTTTCGACTCATTGTCCAATTCAATATGGGTAATTCAAACTGACTGAATCTGCCAAAAACATTGCGAAAAGATCGGTGCAAACTTTAGCAATGCATTAAATTATTGGCATTTTTTTATTTGCTTTTTTGATTCTGTTACTTTATTTTGCCGGAATCGAAAAATGTTAAAGAATTGAAATGAAGCCAGAAATTGGCATAACGCGATTCGAGATCGAAATAAATAAAATATTCCAAGGTCTTTTGGCAACAAAAAAAATCAAGCCTAGCTGGAGGAACACATATGGTAGAAGATGTCTACAGCCTATGTTTCATGTGTTCGGTTCGTTGTCCGATCAAAGTGCTGGTAAAAGACGGTCAGGTCAAATGGATTGAGGGAAACCCTCATGTGGCCGGAATGGAGGGAAGCCTATGCCCGCGGGGTGCAGCCGGTATTAATATGCTATACGATAATGAAAGGTTGCAGTCACCCATGATCAGAGAAGGTGAGCGCGGTGCCGGAAAATGGCGAAAAGTGAGCTGGGATGAAGCCCTGGACTATGTCGCTGAAAAACTCCGGGACGTTATCGAAACACACGGGAGTCAAAGTGTCGTATTGGGCGAACGGACCCAATTGACCACCCACGTCAGCAAAACCTTTGTGAAGGCCATTAAATCCCCCAATCATTTCACCCATGATGCCATTTGCAAAGGGTCGGTCAACACGGCCTGCCGGTCGCTGTTCGGCTATACCGACGCTCAAATGAGCATGGACTATGGGAATACCAAGCACATTATCATGTATGGACGCAATTTTTTTGAGGCCATCGAAGTCAAACCGGTAAATGCACTGATGAGTGCTTTGGAAAAAGGAGCCAAGCTTACTTATATTGACCCTCGCGTGACGGTTACTGCCACCAAGGCTCACCGCTACTGGATGATTCGGCCGGGGACCGACCTTGCACTGAATTATGCGCTGATCCATGTTATTTTAAAGGAAAAGCTCTATGACGCCGCATATGTCGAACGGTGGGTGTTGGGACTTGCCGAGCTGGCGGATTTTGTGAGACCTTATACCCCCCAATGGGCCGAGGAAGAAACCGGCATTGCAGCCGATGAAATTATTGCGTTGGCCAGAGAGGTCAGCAAGGTTAAGCCTGCGGTGGTTTTTCATTTCGGTTATCGCGGTTCCAATTATGAAAATGAGATCTATATGCGTCGATCCATAATGATCCTCAACAGCCTGATGGGCAGCGTTGAGGCCAGAGGGGGTTTCTTCTTTAAAAAAGGTCCGGGTGAGGTCGGCGGCAAACCGGCACGAAAACTTACCGATCAGGAATTTCCCAAAATTGATAAGCCCCGATTTGATAAAGTCGGCACGCCGGAATTTCCCTTGCCGGATCCCGCCCATGGCGTCGGCCAAATGCTGCCCCATGCCATTCTGAACGAAGATCCATACCCGATTAAAGCGTTAATTGTCTATCGATTTGATCCGCTGATGTCGATACCCGACCAGCAGATGGTCAAAAAAGCACTGGATAAACTCGATCTGATTGTGGCCATCGACATCAACCACAGCGATATCGCCTGGTATGCGGATGTGGTCCTGCCGGAGTCTACCTATCTGGAGCGAACCGACAGCATCCAGCAGGCCAATGGTCTCAAGCCCCAGATGTTTTTAAGAAAACAGGCTGTGCCGCCACGTTACGATACCCGGGACGGCGCCATGATTCTCAAGCAAATCGGAGAGCGTATCGGCATCGGCAAATACTTTCCCTTTGCAGACATGGAAGACCTGGTCAAGTGGCAGCTGGAGGGAACCGGCTTTGCCATCGAAGATTTCGCGGCCAAGGGCTTTGTGGCCTATGGTAAAGATCAGATCTTCTGGGATCGCCAAGACGGAATCAAGTTCAAAACGCCGTCGGGTAAAATCGAATTTAAGTCTTCCCTGCTGGAGAATGCAGGATTTGAGTCCTTTCCCGCATATGAACCCGTGCCTAAATTGCCCGAAAACACGTTCAGGCTCGTAGCGGGCAGGACTGCGCTTCACACACATGTGACCACGCAAAATAACCCCTATTTGAACGAAATTTGTCCTGAAAACGTGCTCTGGATAAATTCGCAACGGGCTGCAGGCCTCGGAATCAAGGACGGAGACATCTTAGAGATTTCTTCGAAAACCGGGTCGGGGAAAATCAAGGCATATGTGACCGATCTCATTCATCCCGAAGCTGTCTTCATGCTCCATGGATTTGGTCACGAGGCCAGGGCCGCCAGCCGTTCGTTCAATAAAGGCCTGGCAGACGGTCTGATTATGGAAAACGTTTCTGATATGATCGGTGGAAGTCCCGCTTTTCATCACACGCTTGTGAATCTGAAAGCTGCTTGAAACAAAGCGTTCAGTTGCGCTGAAGATAAATGAATCTCTGATTCAACAGGGTTCGAATAAAGGTTAAAGTGTTGTTCATCGGAGGATGATTATGAGTACCTATTACTTATTTCAAGACACCAAAAAATGTATCGGGTGTCATTCGTGCACGATTCAATGCAAAAGCAATAAAAGCTTGCCTGTGGGGCCGAAAATCTGCCAGATTGTTCAGGTAGGGCCTACATTCGTGGGAGGTTTGCCGAAAGCTTCCTATATTTTCATGCCCTGTTTTCATTGCGAGGATCCCTGGTGTCTGGCAGCCTGTCCCACCGGCGCCATGCAGAGGCGACCCAAAGATGGCATTGTATTTATCGATTTTGATCTGTGTGTGGGATGCAAAGCGTGCATTACCGCCTGCCCCTGGGGAGCACCTCAATGGAATCCGGAGATCGGCAAAGCCGTCAAATGTGATTACTGCATGGATCGGGTGGACCAGGGGCTTAAACCCGCATGCGTCACAGTGTGCACCACAAAATGCCTTCAGTTTGGGAAAGTCGAAGACGTTACCCAAATTCGCAGAGAACGACATGCCAGGGCCGTGGCCAGTTTTGAGAATCAGCCCTGATTTTCGGGCTATCGCTTAATTTTCGAAAATTTTTAGAAATGACTTTTGATTATAAGATCAGTCTCGAAAGGTTAACGAGGATAGCATGCCCGAGACAGCCTGCCCGGTAAACCGCACAATTACCGAGCTCAAAGAAATCGTTGAATCCGGACAACTCTCGCACCCGAGAAGCCGTCGCATTGCTGAGGACATTCTGCAGCTTCTAGTCGACATTGCCTGGGGGCGCGCCGGCCGGGAACATCTATCGGCTCTTGAATCGTTAAGCGCTGAGTTGGGCGATGACCCGGCCGATGACCCGGCCCTCAAATCTGCTGCTTTTATCCGGGAGACACTCAGCAAACATCATGAGGTGTTTGACAGCCACATTAAAACACACAATTGTGCCACCGGAGATTGTTTAAAACTGGCACCCGCTCCGTGCCAGATGACCTGTCCGGCCGGACTGGATATCCCCACCTATGTGACCCTGATCGGCATGGGGCGAGATGCCGAAGCCATCGATGTCATCCGCAAAGATTGCCCTTTCCCCTGGGTCTGCGGGCTGGTGTGTACCCGACCCTGTGAGTTGATGTGTGTGCGCGGAAGGATCGATACGTCAATCGCTATTAAAAACCTTAAAGGTTTCGCAGCCGAAAGGGCCATGTCAGAGGGCACTTACCGAAATCCGTCAAAGGAGTCCGCTAAAGGCCTAAAGGTCTGTGTCATCGGCGCCGGTCCTGCCGGATTAAGTGCCGCTTATTATTTAGCATTGAACGGCTATGGTGTCAGCGTCATAGAACAGCATCCGGTGGCCGGCGGGATGCTGCTGCTTGGGATACCCCGATACCGGCTTCCCCGGGAAGTCATCGATCGGGAAGTGCAAATGCTTCGAGAGCTGGGAGTCGAGTTCAGGTTTAATACGCGTTTTGGATCTGATATTACATTGGATCGATTGAAAACAGATGGTTTTGACGCTTTTTTCTTTGCAATCGGAGCTCATCTGTCGTTTCAACTGAACATCCCCGGTGAAAAGGATTTTCCTCAGGTTCTTGAGGCCATCGATTTTTTACGACGGGTGGCTATGGGTGAACGACAACCCCCCGGAAAGAAAGTCGTCGTCATCGGTGGCGGCAATGTGGCAATCGATGCCGCCAGGACCTGCCTGCGCCTAGGATGTGAGTCCGTCCTTCTGGCTTATCGGCGAACGCGGGCGGAAATGCCGGCCGACAGGGAAGAAATCGAACAGGCGGAAGAAGAAGGCATCCGGTTTGAATTTCTCGTCGTTCCGCATGAAATTGTCGGTGGCCATGACCAGCTGGAAGGCCTCAAGTGCCTGCGCGCCAAATTGGTG
>JASFPY010000031.1:0-9844 GCA_050115755.1 Desulfobacteraceae bacterium
CACGCAAGGAGAGATATACAACATGCCTGAAGGAATATTTTGTAATAAAAAGCCGGTGGAAACAGAAGAAGAGCTCAAGGCACTGCTCGGCGATACCGGAGGAAAGCAATACTATCAAGAGATGAAGGCGCTCGACATCGACAGCGAGCTGCTCTGGAAAACAATTCAGAACACTCTCAGATCCAGAATGAAAACCTGGCTGGAGATATGTGCCCACTGCGGTATGTGCGCTGACAGCTGTTTTCTTTACCTCATCAATGACTGCGATCCCAAGCAAGTGCCGGCCTATAAGATTCAATCAACCCTGGGCGAAATCGTCAAGCGACGGGGCAAGGTGGACAATGACTTCATGCACATGGCCATGGAAACGGCCTGGGCAAAGTGCACCTGTTGCAATCGATGTGGCATGTACTGTCCACATGGCATTGATATGGGAATCATGTTTGGCTACCTTCGGGGGCTCTGCTATCAACAGGGTTTTGTTCCCTGGGAGCTAAAAATCGGGGCCGGCATGCACCGTGTATACCGCGCCCAGATGGATGTTACCGATGAGGATTTCGTGGGGACCTTCGAATGGATGGTGGAGGAGTATGAAGAGGACTATCCGGGTCTCGAGGTCCCGGTGGATAAAGAAGGTGCCGACATTCTCTATACGGTCAATGCCAGGGAGGTCAAACATTATCCCGAAGATCTTGCTGAGGCAGCCATCCTTTTTCATCTAGCCGGAGAGAATTGGACCATACCCAGCAAAGGATGGGAGCAGACGAGCCTGGCCATGTTTGCTGGAGACTGGGCTGCCTGCAAAATGCAAGTGGAGAGTGTGTATTCGGCCATGGAACGACTCAAGCCCAGACGCATGGTCGGTACCGAATGCGGACATGCTCACCGCGCCACGGTTGTGGAGGGTCCTTACTGGGCCGGCAGAAAATCGGGTTTACCGCCCGTGGAATCGATTCACTATGTCGAGTGGTTGGCAGAGGCGCTGAGAGAAGGCAAGCTCAAGATTGATCCGGCCCGCCGCCTGAAAAGACCGGTGACGCTCCAGGATTCCTGCAACTACATCCGCAACCACGGCTTAAAGGAGGTCACGCGGGAACTTATGGGTTACCTTGTCGAGCCCGAATATTTTAGGGAGATGTCCCCCAACAAAGAACATAATTACTGCTGCGGCGGCGGCGGCGGATTCAACGGCATCGGTATTTTTCGACCGCAGCGGAATAAGGCCCTGATAACCAAGCGGGATCAAATCCTGAATAGCGGTGCAGAGATGGTGATTGCTCCCTGCCACAACTGCTGGGATGCGATCCGCGACCTAGAAGAAGAATACAAAATCGGGATTGAATGGTCTTTTCTCAAACCCTTAGTGATCAGTATGGTCGAAATCCCCGAGCACTTAAAAGCAAAAGAATAGAGTGTTGGATTATCTCGGCAACCCGTTAATGAGGTGACCTATGTTTAAAAAAATCCTATTAGCCACATCCGCAACCGAAGCCACTGATCATGCCGCACGGGTGGCCTTTAACATGGCCCAAGCCTATGACGCCCATATATCCATTTTTCATGTATTGGGCGTCCCCACGCGTGGTTACAGTCAGGTGGTCCTGGATATCAAGACCAAAGAAAAGGTGGTTATAGACGACGAGTATATCGCCTGGGTGGAAGAGGAGATCAAGGAGCACTATGCCAAGCAACTTGAAACGGCCACCAGAGCCGACATCAAGGTAGCCATTGGTTTTCCGCATCGTGAGATATTAAGGGTGGCACGTGAATGGGGCCCGGATCTGATCGTCATGGGCGGCAGTACCGGAGATAACGAAGAATCTGTGTATAAGAAGAGTATGGTGGGGTCAACGCTTCAGCGGGTTGCCAAGGCGGCCCCCTGTCCGGTGCTGGTGGTCAACCGACCGGCGGCTTCCTTCTGGGGGGGCATGTCCAACATCGTGTTTGGCACCGATTTTTCCAAGGCATCGGATGCGGCTTTCAGATTTGCCGTCAAACTGGCCAAGGCCCTGTCGTGCGAACTGCACATTTTCCATGCGCTCGACATTGGCAGCATGACTATGGGAAGAGTTCTGACGCAGGATGAAATCGAGTCGCAGATCCGCGAGTCCCTCCGGCGTATTCGCGGACGATACCTACCCGACATGACCGGTATCCAAGATTATAGCTTTGAAGTTTGGGAGGGCATCCCCTATGTCGAAGTGGTCAAGTATGCCCGGGAAAAGCATGCCGACCTGATCATCATGGCGCACCACACCCAGAAAGCTTCCGGAGAGGACACTCGATTGGGCAGCAACATCGAACAAGTTATTGTCAGGGCTGGATGCCCGGTTATGAGCATCAACCGTTAGCCCGAAAGGGTCATGAACGACTCGGGCGCGCAAATATACCATACCTTTTCCGATAGAACGATATCGGGTTGTGAAAAACAAAAAGAGAGGAATGAATGAAAAAGATACTGATTGTCGACGACGACCCCAATATCATCGACTACCTGACCTCCCTCTTTGAGGACAACGGTTACAGAGCGTATGCGGCACGTGATGTTCAGGAAGGTCTGGAACTTGCCAAAAAAGAAATTCCGGACTTGATTACACTTGATCTCGAGATGCCTGATGAGTGGGGACCGCGCTTTTACAGGAAATTGTCCCAAGACAAATCGCTGAAAAATATTCCCGTTATTGTCATCAGCGGCCTCTCGGGAGGGGACCACGCTATCGGTAAGGCGGTGGCATACTTCTCCAAGCCATTTGATCACGACGAACTTCTGAAAATTGTCAAAGAAACCCTGAATGACTGATGAAATCCTCATAATTGACAAAGACGTCAGCCATGCCGAGGCCCTATGCGTCTACTTGGAACGAAAGCGGATGGAAAACCATATGGCTTCTACTCCCGATGAAGCCGTGATGTTGTTTGACAATATAGGCGCACGGATCGTTCTAGCTGATCCGGATCTCCCGGATATGGAGGTGACGGCATTCCTGAAAAGTATCAAATCCACCCATCCGCAGGTTCAAATAATCGTCATGACGACGCCCGAGCAGTTCGACGAGACCATGGCCGAATTGAAAACCGATGCAGTGCACTACCTTCTGAAGCCTGTAAAAAGCACCGCACTGGATATGGCCCTGTACCAGGCCCGCTCATGGGTAGCGCTAAACAGACAACTCGAGAGCACCGAAAAAAAACTGAAGTCGCTGCGTCACACTCAGAAGTTATACCAACAGTTATTCGACGAAGTTCCCTGCTATATTTCCGTGCAAGATAGATCATTTCGCTTGACGGCCACCAACAAGATGTTTAAAGATGATTTTGGTGATGAAATCGGTTCCCATTGCTATACTGTTTATAAACACAGGGGTTCGCCTTGCCAGGCTTGCCCGGTGGCGGATACATTTGCAGATGGAAATTCGCATTCGACTGAAGAGATCGTTACTTCTAAATCAGGCAAGCAACATCACGTACTGACCTGGACAGCACCGATACGCAATAGCGAAGGCGAGATCACGCAGGTCATGGAGATGTCCACGAACATCACAGAAATTCGACAGCTCCAGGATCATCTAACATCGCTGGGTCTCATGATCGGATCCATGTCGCATGGCGTGAAGGGCATGCTGACGGCCCTGGACGGCGGGATATACCAACTGGAAACAGGCCTTGCAAAGAACGATATGGTGCGTATCCACAAGGCCTTTGACCAGGTCAAACAAATGGCCGGCAGAATCCGCAAGATGGTTTTGGAAATCCTCTACTATGCCAAATCCAGAGAACTGCGATACCAATCCATCGATATTACGGAAATGGCCGACAAGGTGGTTGAAGACGCCATGGCCATTGCATCCCAAAACGGTGTTAAACTGGAGGCCAACATCTCACCCACCCTGGGTTCTATTGATGTCGACCCAACCTGGCTGCAGGCCGCTTTGGTCAATTTCGTGGAAAACGCCATTGATGCCTGTGCTCACGACCGCAGCAAACAGGATCATGTAGTGACTTTCGATGCCTTTGAACTATCTGCCGATCGGATTTGTTTTATCATTACTGACAACGGCATGGGGATGGATCAGGAAACCAGGGAGAAAATGTTTACTCTGTTTTTCACCTCAAAAGGCTCTCAGGGAACCGGGCTGGGATTGTTTATTGCCAATCGCGTTATCAAACGGCATGGCGGCACCATAAATGTCGAGTCTGAACTCAAGAAAGGCTCCCGGTTCCATATCTGTCTTCCCAAGTCGAAACCCGACCAACCCAGAATGGCCCCCGTTCCGGGTAAATTGACGACCGAAGTGAATAATGAGACTAACGACAAAAAGTAGATACGGAACACGGTTGATCCTCGATCTGGCTATAAATGCGCAGAATGGGCCCGTTCCGCTGAGCGACATATCCAAACGTCAGAATATCTCATTGAAGTATCTCGAGCACCTGACCCGCACGCTGCGGGATGCAGGACTGATACAGAGTCAGCGGGGTCCCTTTGGTGGTCATATGTTGAAAAAGGCACCCGGCGACATCACCATAGGGGATATCGTTCGTACCCTTGAAAAAACGACGGCGATTACGGATTGTGCCGAAACAGAGGACAAGCTCTGCGGTGTTTGCAATATGGCTGGGGATTGTCTGTCCCGCTGGGTATGGATCGAAGCCAGCAAGGCCATGTTCAAACGGCTGGACAACATTACCGTGGAAAGATTGTTAAACAGGAATTATAAGGATAAAAAGGACTCGAGGGATTAATCCGTCAGAGAGATATAAACAAAAAGAATCCTCAGATGAAAACTTTATTGCAGCAGCCAACCATTTCCCTTCCAATGAAATGAAAAATCATAATGCCGGCAACTGGAATATTTTTTCATCTGACACAAGATATAAAACCGCATACAACGCACTGAAAAACATTGGTCACATCGATGGCATCGAATATGCAGAAGATATCCTTAGCGGAAAATACGGTTTTATGTGCCAGTATGATAAGCAACTAAACTTTGATACAATTTGGTCTTCGGTCTTTGATATTTCAAACAATAGGATTTATAGAGCAGAAGGTAATCCGTCGAAGGCAAGCTTTGAGAAAGATGCTCGATCCCAATTAATGAACTAAAGATTGCAATTCGAGCCATGAAATTATGTTCACGCTAAGGCACGTTATTGACAGGTTCGGTATTTTAAAAATTTAATGGTAGTGCAAGCTTTTGAAAAAACGATAATCATTGCATTAGATTGAAGAAGGCGCCCCAATTTTAGTATTTTATTTAAAAAAACGGGAATTCGCTTGCTATTGGCTGTCGGATAGATTATTGTACAAATATTCAACAAGGCCTCGCCTGCAATTGGCGGGGCGATTTCTTTCTGAAGGAACAATCCATTTGTCAGAGTGGCATCCTCCAGTTGGCGATTTTGAAAATTTAAAGAAAGGAGAATGTTATTATGACTAATGGAACTGTTAAGTGGTTTAATCCTCGAAAAGGGTTCGGATTCATTGAGCAGGAAGACGGACCGGATGTGTTTGTTCATCATTCATCAATCAACGCAGCCGGTTTTAAATCCCTCAATGAAGGCGACCAAGTTTCCTTTGACATTGAGCAAGGACAGAAAGGTCCTGCCGCTGCAAATGTCAGTGTGATCTAACCTTCAATTCCAAATAAAAAAGGGCACTCTTCGAATAGAGAGGAGTGCCTTTTGTTTCATTTGCAGTAGTACCCGCCCTATCCGAAAATACAAGATCTTTAACCTTAAAGAATTCCGTTTTGACAGTATAGGGTTTGGTAATTACCATTAATGGTAAACAGTAACTCTGTATTTGCTCTTTTTACCAATGCAGATTTTAAAAATTTTTTGGAATAAGATTTAATACAGCATTTCACACATTAATATCTCGCCTGTCTTAGACCTTTTCCCGAAAATACCATTCCCCATCATGCGCAGATGTACAGTCTAACAGTTTCAGCAAGGTTAACAATGATCCTTTATAAAAGCGAATCATAGATAGAACCGATCAACAATCAGCTGGGACATGAGAAAAAATTGTTTTGTGTGTTTCGCAAAATATGGCGCGCATGCAGATGTTTCTTTACTTTTGTTTTAGTGCTATTGATTATCCATAATCTGTGTTAAACTGCCGACATTTAACGCCGAATCGCTTTGCCGGAATGCCTGTTATCGCCATCGGCCCTCAGGAAATTAGTGCGGCAAAGCTAAAAAAGGCTGTATCGATTTAAGGAGGACACTATGCTTCACAGATACGATATATCGCTGGATGAAGATGCGAATTGTTTATCAATAAAAGAATTTGCCGTAATCGGGCCCAAATTGCGAAAAAGTGAATATTACGATCACGCCAATGAAATTTATTCGCTGATTCACGAAGAGTCATACGACGCTGATCTCATTCGTTCAGCGATTAAAAAAGGGCAAAATGCCTTGATTTCAGAGCTTCGATCCGACTATTTTTTTCCCATTCATCCCTGGGCAAAAATTATGGCTAAAGAGGTGACCAATTTATTCAATGGCAACTTAGATCAATTTTCTGAACTGTTTCTCGATGATCGGAACCTCTTATCTGAAGAGAATTAAAACGATTCATTTTTCGTGAATGCTGTCTCATCTATATATGCTAAACGGCTAAAAAACATTGCGAATAAATTTTGCAAGAAGCGATATTCTCATGACCGAAAAACCGACATACAAAGATCTGGAGCATCGTATCAAGCAATTAGAAAGTGAAGTTCTTGAATATATAAGCAGGGAAAAGGAGTTTAATGAACAGCTCAAATTGCTGGAGTGCAGCCATTTAAGGCGTACCCTGAGTTTAATGAAAATTAATGAGGAACTAAAAAAGGATATTAAAAGCTGCGCACAAACGGATGAGAAACTGGAGCAGGTTTCTAATAGACTCAGAGAGCGAATAAAAGAGTTAAAATGCATCTATGACATTTCAAGCCTCAGGGCTGGCACAAGCTTTTCCCTGGATGATGTCCTCCAAGAAGTTATCGATTTCATCCCTCCGGCAACTGAATACCCTGAAATTACCTGCGCTCGGATTAAGTTTAAGCGTTATGAGTTTACAACAAAAAATTTTAAAGACACCAAATGGAAACTGTCGCAAGAAATCAAGGTTAACAATGAACGGATTGGCACTTTGGAAGTGTGTTATCTGAAAGAAAAACCAGAACTTGAAGAAGGGCCGTTTTTTAAAGAGGTAAAGAATTTGATCTCTGCTATTGCTGAAAGTATAGCGCAAATTATCGAGCTTGATTGGGCAGAAATAGAAATTCGAAAATATCGGGATCATGTTGAAAACCTGATCAAAAACAGCAGTAGCTATATTAGTGAAAAATAATAAATACTATTTCAAAACCCCTTATCTGCTTTTTATTACTGCGATCACGCATTCTGTCCGATGACGAGACACTTTGCCTTCATCAATAGCTCATCATTACAAATCCAGACAGTAAACCTGCAGCTAATCATAAAGATACCCACCCGGGTCACCAAAATTTTGATATTTGATAGCTTTTATGGTAAATAAATCGATCAGCACTACCCATCGTTTGTGAGGGTTTACTTTTGGCGTTTAACCAATGGCATATTATCGGCCTCGCTGTTTTTTGCGCCATCGCAACCTTACTTGTCGTCGGGCTGCTCATACAGCGGTCGCGACACGGTCGGGCAAAAGCGGCATTGCGCACCAGTGACGAGCGGTATTTCCTGGCCCTCGCAGGTTCCACCGACGGCCTCTGGGACTGGGACCTGCTGTCGGGCACAGTATTCTACTCTGATCGTTTCAGGGAAATTCTTGGGTACTCGTTCGAAGAGTTTCCCGCTACGATCGATTCTTTCCGCAGCCGACTGCACCCGGAAGACGACGAGGCTATTTGGGCGGCGATCGAGCGCCATCTTCAAGATCGTTCTCCCTACAAGGTAGAATACCGCCTCCGAACAAAATCCGGCGAATATCTGTGGTTTCTGGCACGTGGCCAGGCAATCTGGAATACCGCAGGGAGAGCCATACGGATGTCCGGTTCTATTCAAGACATTACCGAGCGCAAGCAGGCCGAGCTTAATCTTCAGATTGCACTTTCCGAAATACAGGAGCTAAAAGAAAAACTTGAGGCCGAGAGAGCCTATCTGCAAGAAGAAATTAAATTGGAATACAATTATGAGAACATTATCGGTCAAAGTGATGGGCTCAAATATGTGCTGTATAAGGTTGAGCAGATTGCCCCCAGCGATACAACCGTTCTAATTCTTGGTGAGACCGGAACGGGCAAGGAGCTGGTTGCCCGGGCTATTCATGGCCTGAGCCCGCGCAAAGATCGAGCACTATTGAAAGTGAATTGTGCCACGCTGCCCTCAAATCTTATTGAAAGCGAGCTGTTCGGTCACGAGAAAGGCGCTTTCACCGGTGCCCATGCCAGACAGCTGGGGCGATTTGAAGTTGCCAACGGCGCCAGTCTTTTTCTTGATGAGATCGGGGAGCTGCCGCTGGAACTGCAGCCCAAGCTGCTCAGGGTGATTCAGGATGGTGAGTTTGAACGGTTGGGTAGCTCCGGTACGATTAAAGTCGATGTACGGGTGATTGCCGCCACCAATCGCAATCTGGAAGAGGAAGTCCGCAGGGACCGGTTTCGGGAAGATCTTTGGTACCGGCTAAGTATTTTTCCGATCACCGTGCCGCCGCTGAGAGAACGAATGGACGACATTCCTCTGATAGTGGATTTTTTCGTAGATAAAATATCCAAGAGACTGGGCAAGTCCATTGAGAACATCCCCACGAGCGTCATGAATACGTTACAGGATTATCAATGGCCCGGCAATGTCAGGGAGTTGGAAAACGTCCTCGAGCGGGCGATAATCAACTCCTCGGGACCCAAACTACGTCTGGTGGATGAACTGAAGAAACCCCACAAGGATTTAACGACCGCACAAAAAACGTTGGAAGAGGTTGAGCGCGACCACATTGTCCGGGTACTTGAGCATACCAATTGGAAAGTGAGCGGCAAAAATGGAGCCGCAGAAATCCTTGGGCTCAACCGCAGCACGTTGCGCGCCCGCATACGAAAATTGGGTATCCACCAGCCATAAGCATGCGGGTTCCTATTTGTTTTGTTAAGCCATGATATCTAAAAATAAAACCGTGTCCCTTAACTCTCTCTGAACGTGCATTTTTAAAGGACAGATTTTCTGCAAAATCATACATTCCTAGCGGCTTTCCTCAAACAACATCCTGCCCGTTTGTATTTCTCCAGGCATAGCTGCAATTGCCAGGCCAGGGATGCCGGGTATGGTCATATATGACCATTGGCCACATGTGACCATATTATTGAATTCATATGTGGGTCTTAAATCGGCCCTTCTAATATTAGAATTAATATAAATTTCAAGATATTAGGTAAATAAAAGTTAAATTGAGTCTGCGTGGCACGAAGTGTGAATATATGATTTATGGACAGTTTGATTTTTTTGATAGCATCCTGGTCGGATAAATTTCTAAGCCAAAATATGCAAGTGCCTGTGTCTTGTCTTTGCCGGGAGGAGGATGATCGTGATCATTGTAAGGATAACCATGAATGCACTCTTAGAAAAGCGGACAGAGGTTATGCAAACACTTCTCTCGATGATCGAACCAACGGAAAATGAGAGGGGTTGTCTGAGCTGTAACGCTTTCCGGGACATCGAAGACAAGAACGGTTTCGACCTGATAGCGGAGTGGAAAACCCGCGAAGACTTGGACCATTATATAAGGTCTGATAGGTTCAGCGTTTTGCTTGGAACCAAGAGTCTTTTAAGCGAACAGCCGCAAATTCGAATCCACACGGTTTCCCTTTCGGAAGGAATG
>JASFPY010000032.1:0-9840 GCA_050115755.1 Desulfobacteraceae bacterium
CGCCCGCCTAAGTAGGTCCGGTAAAAAGCCTCGTCCGGTTCATCAACCTCTATTTTCTGGTTGCTCAGATCGACCCTTAAAATTTTACCCGCATAACCATATGGCATTGCGATCCTCCTTTATCAGAGCTTGAATCCAAAATAAGAATATGTGCAAGAGGCACTATAAGCTAGAAGGTACTTTGATGTCAAAATCTCCTGAAAAGACGCTGAAATTAGCTTGAAACTCCTGGTTTCCGGGGTTATGTTCACGGTGAATGATTCCTTTGAATGAAGCTGCTTCAGGGAAAAAATAATTAAACGCAGGAGGTTTGTGGTGGACCGGCATAAAGTAAGTATATTTAAGCCTTATCTCTTTGAAGTTGGTCAGAAAATCTATATCGATGGCGGACCGCGCAGGGGGGACTGGGAAGTGGTTGGGATCAGCGACCGCAAGGTCAAATTACGCTGTCCGATTTCTGCAAAAGCGTTTGAATGGAATCGCTTCTGCTATTTTGCAGAAATGCGTGAGGACGAACCGTGGCCGCATGAAGATTGATGAATGAAATCAAATCTAAAAGACTTAGAAGATAAGCTCAAAGAGTTGGAAGAAAAAATTGCGGAAGTCAACAGGCGCATGCCGGCGCATTCCGTCAAGCCTCCGATTATGATGCAACTTTTTGCGCTCGAAGATGAGCGCGATGCGATCGCGAAGCAAATTAACGAGCTAAAAAAACATGCTTCGGTTAATCCTGTCAAAGAATGAAGCTCCCCGCAGCAAGCTGCGGAGTATCAAAACGGAAAACAAAAAGGGGGAAAGTTGGCACATTGTGTGAATCACCCGGATAGAGAAACTCCCTATGAATGCAGCAAGCACCAGATCGGTATGTGCGCAGATTGTCTGGATTGTCGGGACCCGAACATTTACTGCAAGTTCCGGGAGTCCTGTGCAATCTGGTTTCTAACAAAAAAAAACTTTGATGATAAAGAAGCAGAAGAAAATTAAATGATCATTAACCGGAGGCTATTGTGGACAAATTTAGCTACCAACCGATCGGAATCATTCACTCACCCTTTAAGCGCCCTGAAGGCACCCCAATACAGCCAATTGGAGCTATCGGGGTAAAAGCAAAAGTTGAAATTTTTCCAGATTATGTGGAAGGGCTTCAGGACCTGGAGGGATTTTCACATATTATTCTGCTCTATCATTGTCATCTTTCGCAAACCTATAAATTGAAGGTAAAACCATTTTTAGATGATGAGGAGCACGGGGTTTTTGCAACGCGAGCACCGGCCCGCCCCAATCCGATCGGCATGTCGGTGGTGCGACTCAGGCGAATCGAGAATCCCACTATTTATGTTCAGGACGTTGATATCATTGACCAGACCCCGTTGCTGGATATTAAACCGTTTGTGCCGGATTTCGATGTGCGAAACGCCGAAAAAGCCGGCTGGGTCGAAAAGAAAGCCGTTAAAGCTGAAAAGTTATCCGATGACGGCAGATTTGGCAATTGAGGCCTATCGCATTAGAAATTTCACCTCGGATATACCGATCAGCCGCAATCGCATTACCCGCGTTTCGACACCGCTTCCGCAACGCTGACAAAGGCCTTGGTGACCGGTGACTCGGTATTTTCCTCCTGATAACAGGCACCTGAATCACCACATGCAACGACCTTGGGATCAAACGGTATGTTGCCGAGAAATCTGATGCCGCTTTCCCTGGCGGTTCTTTCACCGCCACCGGAACCAAAGAGATCGATCATTTTACCGCAATGGGGGCAGCTCATACTGCTCATATTTTCAATAAGCCCGAATATCTCCATTTTTAATGTTTTACAGAAATTTATCGATTTGCGCACATCGGCTAACGCGATCTCCTGCGGCGTCGTTACAATGATGGCCTTCGCATCATTGATAATTTGAGCCACGGTCAGCGGTTCATCACCGGTACCCGGTGGACTATCAATGACTAAAAAATCGAGTTCCCCCCAATCCACATCACCGATAAATTGCCTGATAGCGGCATATTTCAGGGGCCCCCGCCAGATGATGGCATCGTCTTTGCTGGGGGTGAAAGACTCAATTGAAATCACCTTTAGATTTTCCGAGTAATTCAACGGGCTGAGTTTGTGATTCGAAGTGAGCTCCGGCGTACCGTCTATACCCAGCATACGCGGTACATCCGGGCCGTGCAAATCAACATCCATAATGCCGACCTTATGGCCGGCATCGGCCAGCGCAATCGCTAGATTTACCGAGGTGCTTGTCTTGCCGACCCCGCCTTTGCCGCTCATGACAAGAATTTTGTTTTTTATCTTTCCCAGTGATTTCTTGACCGCCGCATCTTTTTCAGCTTCCTCTTTTTGGCGATCCGGTGGCATACTGTTTTGGATTTCAGCCATTTGCCTGTCTCCTTTTATGTGGTATAAAAATCAAATTGTTACCCTGTGGGTTGTTTTTTTTCATCTTGCATTATGCGATGCAAATCATTTTGCTTGCAAATCGGGCATTGCCGGGGCCTTCCGGTCCCCTTTTCTTCCTCCCATATGTGATTGCAGCCGTTGCATTTGAAAATCCGGTTTTGAGTCACGATCTGATAACTGCCGCCTTCGACGTTGATGGCCTTTCCATTAATCAACGCATCGGCAATTGCTCTTCTGCCGTTCTGAATGATTCTTCCGAATGTGGCCCGTGAAACCCCCATGCAACGCCCGGCTTCCTCGTGAGACATGCCGAGCAAATCGGAAAGCCGAATGGCCTCACGCTCATCGACGGTCAGACGCACCTCTTCGAGTTGCATCATGGGAATGCCGCGGGGTTTAAAATAGCTGATTTCCGGATTAAACGCGACCCGCCTGTTTTTTTGCGGCCGTACCATGAGATCAGCCTCCTTTATGAGAATATACTCAAAAGAAGGAAATTAAGCGTTACTTTGAGCGTTGTCAAGCTCTTTTGGCAGGAAACGATTTCTAGCAGATAATTCACTGCGAAAATTTCTTGAAGGCAATGTTTGTGTGCTTTATTGCCATTATCCGTTCTTACTGTTAATCATGTTAATTTGATCATTTAAGGTCCAGAAATCATAGATCACACCAATTCCCAGGATCCCGCCGGTCAGCAAATATAAAATCCCGCTGATCCACTTGCCCATGTACATGCGGTGAATCCCGAACCATCCCAGAAAGGTCAGCAATACCCAGGCGACATTATAATTGAGTCTGCCGGCTGTGAATCTCACGTCGGCCTTGCGATCCATTGAAGGAATCAAAAATAGATCGATGATCCAGCCAATGAATAACAGCCCCAGGGTGAAAAAATAGATGGTTCCCAGTACCGGATAGCCGTAATAAAATCGATGAGAACCCGTAAAACCAAATAGCCACAAAACATATCCGATTGTTTTGCTGTGCGTGTCTTGAGTTTCTTTCAAAGCTTTCCTCCCTCCATGGTGTAAGAAAAAAATTAACAATCCCTGATCTAAAAGATGAATTGCGCTTGCCACGAAAACACGAAACAGGAGAAACACGAAATTCAAAAATTATTTGCGTGATTTTTTTCTTTTGAGCTTTCGTGGTGAAAGAATCATTTTCCATTACAGTCTATCCGAGATTTATTTTTCGTAAAAAACAGATAACCGTAAATTCCAATATTGATCCCCACAACAATCGCCCCTAAAATAATCTGAATCTCTCGCGTCAGCCCATACGGATAAAGAAGCCGCAGCAGATATTGCCCGATAAAGTCTCCGGTATAACCGGCTCCGCCGCCCTTGATGCGCAACCAGTTCTCCAATGGCGTCAGGGGGCAAATCTTTCCGCAAAACTCGACTGTTGCGGCCCAGAGGGCGGCCGGCAGATGCAGCCACACCATTTTGCGCCAGCGAATAACCAGCAGCGCTCCCAGCAATGAAAACAGCGCGAACAGACAATGAATCAACACCACCAGATCGGCGAGTAAATGATATGCCATTTTATACGAATATTATTGTTACTCGGTGTTGGCCAATCCTAATCGCACAAAGAGCCAGGGGGCGCCCAGCGCTCCCCACATGCCCACGGCAGCATATCGAATAACTCGGAACAGCGATGCCGGCTCCCAGCCGGAAAAAGCAAATCTGAGTCCCAGCCAGACACCCAGGAGAATGATCAGACCCGCGACAAACCGCATGGACCGCCTCCAAAAGTTTCCTGCTGAGCAAAATCGGATCCAGCGGCGCTCCAGGGCGATTCCCGGCAAGAATCCGAGTAAGGTGCCACACGCACTCAGAGCGTAGCGTGAGACGGATGGGCTGACCGAAATCAGCAGGATCGGCACAATGACGGCCGCTGCGGTTTGCCAGATAACGCCTTTTACAACCAGCCAGGCTTCAAAAGTTGGCGCGAATCGGAGATAAAGGGCCAGCAATACGCCTGCCAAAAAATAGCCGCCGAGCAAATCCGTCGGAAAGTGAACGCCCAGATAAAGGCGGGATATGGGGACGGCGATCATCAAAAAGCCGGCAATGATCCACAATTTCCGGCTTCTGGTCTCATATGCCAGATACCCCCATACCACCATTGTGCCCTGGGTATGACCACTGGGCAGCCCGCCGCCAGCGGCATGTACCAGTGGCTTGACTCTCGAATCATATTCAAAGGGTCGCGGCTGATCGGTCACCACTTTGGCAATGGCGTTGACATATGCGGATATTAAAAACAGTATCAGCAACCGGGCACCCAAACGGCGGTCTACAGACCAATAAATGAGGGGCATAAAAACCAAGAAAAACTCAAGATTTCCCAGAAAGGTCAGGCTTTTGAACGGCAGGTCGAGTGCGGGACTAAATTGTTGAAGCCACAATACGACTTCGATCCCCGCATCTAAAATGTTTTCAGGTTTCAACATGGGTGTCGCTCAACCGCCTTTTTGAGGGTCAAATATTCTAATTTTTGTAATTCGTTATTGCCGGTTGCGATTTGCGCTTTGCTGAATGGCTGCGAAGGACAGCGGACGACAGGCCAGGAACACTCAATATAATTATTCAGCAGACTCCCAGCGGATCACCTGTTTTTCGAAATCGATGTTATACTGGAATCTCTTCAGAAAATTCATGCCCAGAAGTCCACTGTAGCTCGCCGCTGATCCTTCAAAGTTGATGATTAAAATATGGAAGTTGTCCATTTTTTTGGGCCCGACTTTTATGTAACTGACTTTTCCGACCTCGGTGTAAATCCGCTGACCGCTGGCCACCTGGGACAGCCCTTTTTTCAGCGCAACAATATGGAGCTGCGTGGCGATGTCGCGGTGCACGACCGTATCGGATGCGCCCGTATCCAGCAACAAACGAACTTCCAGTTCAATACCGCTGTTTCCGATGGTTACCGGCACAAAGACTCGATTGCCTTCAATCGCCACGGGGGTTTCGCTGCGTTTCTGTCTGGCAAGTTCCTCTTGGCGTTTTCTTTCGGCTTCTTCTTTTTCAGCAGCCTGTTGCAGTTCCAGCGCCATCCGGCGCTGCTGTTCTGCCTCCCGTTTTTCGTACTTTTGCTGTTCCTGTTTGACTCGCGTTTTCTTTTGATCTGCAGGCAGATGGTCATATTTTTCTTTGTACACGTTTACCTGATCCAGGTATTCCGGGGGTACTTTGCTCAGGTCATCGACATAAAACGTTTGCCCGTCTTTATCCACATATTTATAAAACTCGGCTGTTGAATTCAGCGGACAAATCCAGACAAGAAAGACGGCAATGAGACTACCGTAAAGATGGTGTTTTTTAGGCAACATGGTTGACTCCGACGGTCTTTTTCGGATGCAACGGGTCACTTACCGGCAGGATCATGCCGCCAGTGGGCAATGGCGTTGGCATAATAGGACAAAACATCCACTTCTTCGGGAACGGCCCTGTAAATTCCCTGTGACTCTCGAACCAATCTTCTGAGCACCAGCATATTCAGGGCGTTTAAAATGGATTCCACCCGCTTGCGGGGTGAAACATACACCTGTGCCCCTTCTTTCTGGAGATCCGTAATCAGCCGGTTCACCTGCGCCTCAACCTCAAAAGCCCGCATTCCTTTTTGTTTGGATTCGAGCATCACCGTCGCCACCAGAGAGACGGGCAGTGCCGGTACCACTTTTTTAATGGCATCCATGAGCCGACCTGCAAGGCTTTCAACTTCTAAAAACCGGCTGCTGCGCTCCAGTTTTGTGAAATCTAGCGTTTTGTCCTCGCAATATTGACGCATGGAGATCGGGTTCCCAAAATTAACGCAAGCATAGCCGAATCGCTGCCAGCGGCTTAAAATTATTAATATAAAGCTTTTCCAGATAAACCTGCAAGTGGTTTTAATGACAAACCATTTGCTGCGTTTTTCGGCGGCAGGGTCCAATTCCCGCAAGAGACTCCGATCTTCCAAGGTTCTATCGTAATTAACCCCGACGGGAATAAAGACGATATCCCGATCCTTGGCGGAATCATAACTGCGCAGCATATAATCGAGAAAGCCGAGCTTGGGCGGCCTAAGGCATCCATCACGGCTTAAACCACCTTCTAAAAATACGGCCTGGCAGACGCCTTCTTTGGTTGCCATATGAACATAGCGCTCCAGAACGCGGCGGTAAAGCGGATCGCTGGAATTGCGCCTCACAAAAAAAGCGCCCATCGCTCGAATGAGAGTCTGCAGCGGCCAGATTTTAGCCCACTCCCCGACCGCATAAGACAGCGTTGTTTTTTCAGCAGCCAGAAAGGCCACCAAGACATAATCCATATTGCTACGGTGATTCATCACAAATACAACCGTGGATTCGGGATCAACAGATGTAAACTGTTCGTCACTGGCGATTCCAATGCGTACGCGGTAAAGCAACCGTGCTATTTTTTTGGCTATCCAGTATCCGATTCGAAAATAAAGATAGGCGTTAAATGACGGCACAATTTCCCGGGCATAAGACATGACCGCCCGTTGAACGATTTCCCGGGGGCATTCGCGTTCGCGCGCGGCTTCCTGGATAGTTTCCAGGACTTTGGGGTCGTAGACCAACCGATCAATCAAAACCTGTCGTTTGGTCAGCTGAAAGGGTTTAATCTGAATATCAAGTCGAGAGTTGATTTCATCGATAACACGATTGATCCGACGCCGAATAAACCAGCGTGAACTGGGTATTAGAATCCGTTCCAGTATGGCCCACGCACATACGGCCAATAAAACAATAAAAATCCAGACTGATATGGTAACCTGACTGCTCAAAGAATTATCCTTTCTTTAAATGCAGTCACATCTTGACGAATCGACAACGGGGTGAAATAATTAGACATTAAAAAATAAACGGCGGTGATCAGCTCCGGTCTTTGCTGCCCGGGCGTGTGCCGCTGGATCCCGAAGCTATTATAGGCTACCGATCAGAGAATTCAAAGGGATTTTTAATGCAAAAAACAAACTCCGCGAAGAAGCGCTGGTTTTTGGCCATCACCGGCCTTATCTTTATTATTCTGATGGGGCTGGTGATTCGCGCGAGTTATCAAAATACAAAAAAATATTATCTGAAATCTGCAGCCGGAGCCGTGGAAATCTGGCGGGGCACCTTCTCACCGGGGGGAAAGAAACGGATTCTGATTATGCCCGGTATGCAAATGCCGCCAGAGATAAAGGACGTTTATCCGCAGCAAGAGGTTTATCCGCTGGCATTTAAATTCTATGTCAGCAAAGCGGATGTTTTGATGGAAGTGCCGGGCATGCCTGATTTCGTTGGCATCAAATCTTATCTGAATAAAGCACTGTCCTTTGCCACCACCGAGGAGCTTCAGCAGGCAGCACACGCACGAATCAACCATATTGACCGCTTAATCCTGCTTTACAAGGCCGATGTGGCCGCCATAAAAGGCAGCCGCAGCGGTCTTGAAGCAGCCCTGGACTATCTGGAGCAGGCAGCCAGACTAAATCCCGACGAGATCGAAAGCGAACTCATCCAGAAGAAAAAAGCATCGATTCGTGAATTGCTGAATATGCTTAAGGAAAGATCCAAATAACAAAATGACGACCAAACGCATCCTGATATTCGCACCCCTTTTACTCACGTTAATCCTGGTCCAATCGTATTTCTGGGTTCCCACCTACGAGCAACAGGCAAAAGGCAACCCCGATCGTTTGAGCCAGTATATTAATGCATCGATTGGAGATGCCGCCATTCTCAATCCGATTTTATCAGCAGACAGCGCCAGCAGCGAGATCGAGGGAAAAGTATTTGACAGCCTCCTCGACCGGGATGAGGATCTGAATTTCAGAGGGCGGCTTGCCAAAACCTGGAAAATTTATGAAGAAGCCTATTTTTATGTCAATTCAGCGGTCGAAATACCTGGCCGGGGCCGTTTGGATCCGCAAGCGATTGTAGAACTGATAGAACATTATAAACAGAAGGAAATTCTACCCTCTCCCGCGCTGAAACAAACACTGGAAAACATTAAATCAATTTCGTTGATTCCATCGCGCACGTATACGGTGACAAAATTAGCTAAAGTTACCCCTGAAACCCAAAAAACGAACGCAATAAAAATCGATGTTTCGGCGCCTGCCAGAGTTAAGTTGGAATTAAATGAGGTCGACCAGAATCTATTTACCAATCTACAACAGCTGCTGGGCGATCCATATTTCTCAAGTTTTCGCGGACAACAGTTTTTGACAGCCCAGACCCCGATAGACAAAGAAAGGCTGTCATTTTATGCCCGTGAATTATTACCGGCTACAGCGCACAATCCGGTTATCGTATTCAATCTGCGAAACAACGTTAAATTTCATGACGGCCATATATTTGATGCTTATGATGTCAAATTCACTTACGAGGCCATCATGGATCCCAGAAATCTATCGCCCCGCATTTCAGACTATGAACCGGTTAAAGCACTAGAAGTTATCGATCCGCTTACCGTTCGTATTGTTTATAAACGGCTCTATTCACCGGCTATCGGAACCTGGGGAATGGGGATCCTGCCCGAACATCTGCTTAATGCGAAAGCCCTTAGAAAAGAAGCGCTCCGCCTCGGCAAGGATTCTGAAACATTTTCGATGAGACAAAGCAATTTCAACCGGCACCCCATTGGATGCGGGCCTTTTGCGTTCGGCGAGTGGAAATCAGACCAGTTCATCGTGCTGGACCGTTTTGAGGACTACTGGGAAGGGCCACCGAATTATAAAAAATACATTTTCAGGGTCATCCCGGATCTGCTGACTCAGGAAATGGAGTTCTACGCCGGAACCATCGATAGTTACGGAGTTCAGCCACACCAGGTCAAACGTCTTAAAGAAGACCTTAGATACCAGAGTTTTTCCGGTCTTTCATTCGGCTACACCTATATCGGATACAACATGCGTCGAAAACCCTTTGATGACCGCCGGGTCCGTCAAGCCCTGAGCATGGCCATCGATGTAAACAAAATTATTAAATACGTCATTTATAACCAAGGAGAAAGAATCACCGGGCCGTTTCCCAGGCAGACCGATTTTTATAACCCTGATATTTTACCGGTTTCCTATGATCCTGCAGAAGCTCTAAAATTACTGGCCGAAGCCGGGTGGCGGCGCAATGCCGAAGGCTGGCTGGAGAAAAACGGTCAGCGGCTGCAATTCAAGCTCATTACCAACAACGGCAATGACATTCGCAAGGCAATTTTGGCCATCGCCCAGGATTCATGGAAGCAAATCGGCATCGATGTGCGTACAGATTTGCTGGAGTGGTCGGTCTTTATTCAAGAACGCGTCAATAAGCTGGACTTTGATGCCCTGGTGCTGGGCTGGTCCATGGGGATCGATCCCGATCTTTACCAGATCTGGCATTCCAGCCAGACCGGCCCCCATCAGCTAAACTTTGTTGGTTTTAAAAACAAAGAAGC
>JASFPY010000033.1:0-9824 GCA_050115755.1 Desulfobacteraceae bacterium
GCAGGGCAAATTGACCGGTTTGAGGCAATGAAGTTTTGCCAGCAAACTGGCGACTGCTGAAACATCTTGCCCCAAAGACAAATGAGGACCCTCCAGATATTCCTCGATCAGGATATCGAAATCAAAATAGGTCTTGCTGTCATCAAAATGTACCCCCCGGGGCGCAAGGCGTCGGCCCTCAAGAAATTTTAGCACCGCAAATTCGACTTCGATCTGGTTGGAAAGCCCGCTTTGCTGCTCAATGTTGATGCGGAAGATAAGCTTTTTTTCATTCACCCGGACATGGTAGTTGAGGTTGTATGCGCCCGGGGTCATGCCCAGTATTTCAATCGAATCAATGGACTCTACGCCCAGCACCTGCGGTGTCATTTGTTTGAGGTAATCCCCAATTTTTTTTTCAAAGGCCGAGGCTTTCACAAATTTTGCGCGCTTTCTTTTATAATCATCCTCTGCGGGTCAGGTAACCGCCGCCCGGACATCGTATCTCGGATCCCGCCAGATTCCACTGGCCATGATATCCGCCAAAATATCCACCGCATCCCACACGTCCGCATATCTGAGGTAAAGTGGCGTGAAACCAAAGCGCAAGATATCCGGAGCGCGAAAATCCCCAATCACGCCCCGTTCGATCAGAGCCTGCATGATGGCATAACCGCTTGGGTGGGTCAAGGAGACCTGGCTGCCGCGCCTGTCTGCATTGCGGGGACTCGCAATGCCGAAGCCGTATTCATTGCATTGATGCTCTATCAGGGCGATGAACAGGTCGCCCATTTTTTTGGATTTTTCTCTGATTTTGCTAAGGTCGGCGCGTACCATGATATCCACCCCCACCTCCAGTGCACAGAGACTGATAATGGGTTGGGTGCCGCACAGCATGCCGGCAATCCCTTCAGCGCATTGATAATCTCTGATGAAGTCAAAGGGCGCACTGTGGCTCCACCAGCCCGTCAGGGGCTGCCTCAGCTGATCCTGATGCCGTTTGGCCACAAAAAGAAAAGCCGGGGCACCGGGTCCGCCGTTAAGATACTTATAGCCGCATCCCACTGCGAAGTCGGCATTGGCACCGTTGAGGTCAAGCGGAACGGCACCGGCACTATGGCACAGGTCCCAGACAGTCAGCACGCCATGTTGCTGGGCCCTGGCGGTAATGGCAGCCATATCCAGTCGGTGTCCGGTTTTGTAATGGACGTCAGTCAGCGATACAACCGCCGCCCGCTCATCCAACGCGTCCATCACATCATCTTTTTCCACAAACCGGATCTGGTGCTGCCGCCCCAGAAATTCAATCAGACCCTGAGCAATATAATTGTCGGTAGGAAAATTGCTGCCCTCCATGACGATCACCCGCCGATCGGAATTGATTATTAGCGCAGCACCCAGCACTTTGAAAAGGTTGATGCTTGTTGAATCCGTGGCGACGACTTCGCCTTCATGCGCACCAATGATTTTAGCAATTTTAGCCCCAATCCGCTGCGGGGCCGTAAACCAATCGGCGGTATTCCAGCTTTTGATAAGGTCATGCCCCCATTCTCGTTCTATCACCTGGCCCACGCGCTGCGCGACGGCTTTTGGCATGGCTCCCAGGGAATTGCCGTCCATATAGATCACATCCTGCGGGATAAAAAATTCCTCCCGAAAACAAGCCAGGGGGTCGTCCTGATCGAGTTTTTGAAAATCTTCACGCTTTAAGGTGTTCATGGCGATACTCCTGAAATGTTAACCAAAACCCATATAAAAAGGGAACCCGCATTAGGCGGATTCCCTTTTTCCGATCCGGCCGTTTCAATTATGATTTGGCCTTGTTCTTTTTTTCCTTCAAACCTAAGGTTTGCTTGACAATCTTTTTAACAGGTTCGTAGTCAATGACCCGCTGCAGCATGATCTTGTTGGCCATTACCGGCCCCGCGCCATGCCAGGTGGCGACGCCATGCTGGCCGGCCGTCCAGTTTTGCAAAAGCTTATGGACTTTCATAATCGTTTCTGTGGACACATCGGACCCAAAGCTATAAAACTCTTTTACATAGTCTTTAACTTCAGGGTTTTTCAGTTCCTTTAAAGAGGGCATGGTTACAATCAACCCGCCCCCGATATCGCCTGCCAGCGCCATAACCCTCCAGAAAGCATTGCAGATATTTAATTTGGCGACGTTGCTCATGAGTTCATCCGGCAAGAATACGCCTGAGCCGGGGGGCTCTTCTGCCCCCTCGGTGGCGGAGGCCAGACCGCAGGCGCGGCCGGTTTCCCGCAAAACCACCATTTCCATCAACTGGTCATTGATGTGGGTGGCCTTTTCAAGCCCTTTGTATTCCTGAATCAATTTTGAAGCCCCGATGATCTGATTCATGAATCCAACTTTGCAGGTGCCGCCGCAGGTCATCCGGTGCGTTTTGGCAAATCGGCTCACGAACTTTAAAGAATATTTGTACTCGCCACAGTGAAAAACCCTATCCCAGGGAACAAAGACGTTATTAAAAATGACCATGGACGTCTCTCTCTGACCGAACACGGGGTTCCCGAGTTCTGAAAGATCATCAGCCATATCCCTCTCCGCCGAATAGGGCGTATACTGGCACACATAGGTGATTCCCTCTGCATCGGTAGGGGTCGCAAAAGCGATGGCATAATCTTCTTCCCCCTCGAAATGGGCAGCCTGCGGCAAAACCACAAGTTCATGGCTGGCAAAAGCGCCGCTGATGTTTATTTTGGCCCCACGGACAATGATACCGTCTTTGTTTTTATCCACCAGCTTTAATGAGAGGTAGGGATCCGGCCAGTCCAGCGTCTTTTGGCTGCGCTTGCCCCTTGGCTCGGTAAGCGCTCCGGCGACGGAAAGATCTTTTTTCTGCACCATCTTAAGGTATTCCAAAAAGCGTGGCTGGTAATCGGTTCCCAGATCGTTGTCCAGCTCCCAGCAGGTACTGGCCAGGGAATGAAACGCATCGTACCCGACACACCGATAGATGCAGGTTCCCAGCATTTCAGCCGTAAACGTACCGGCTTGAGCCTTTTTTACCAGATCGTCTGTGCTGGCGCTTATATGCGTGTAACGGTTGACCTGATCGTCGATAAGCGGAGAATAACAGGACATGATATCCTTATACTGCGGGTCCAGCGCCCAGGCATAGCTGGCCTTATTTGCTTCTACGACGGTTCGCGTATTTTTGTTTTCAAGGATATCGTCCACCTGTTTTCCGTTCATAAATACCCTGGGCTTCAGCGCTTTCAAGCTCTCTTCAAATTGATCGGGTGTCATTAAAGCCATTTTTTTTCCTTTCTGTGTGTTTTTCGAATATGGATTCTAGCCGATTGTATTCTTGACTATGCCAACCAGTTTCTCCGGATCAAATGGTTTTTTAACAAAGGCTACGGCATCTTTGATGGCATGGTCGCCGTCAATCCCGCTGACCACGATAACCGGCGTATTTCTGACCTCTTTATCCTTTCTGAGCTTGCGATAAAACCGTGGACCCCATTCCCCTGGCATCTGCAAATCAAGGCAGATCAGATCCGGTTTTTCCTTTTTAACAACATCCAGGCCTTCCATGCTGCTGGTGGCACTGCAGGTCGCATAACCGTTGTCGCTGAATACAGCCGTAAGATATTTGACGATCACCGGATCATCGTCAATGATCAAGATCTTTTTGGGCATGGCTTTCCTCTCTTTCGGGCCGGATCGATTTCAAATACGCAATCCGGCTTTAATCGTTATTTGCGGACGTGACAGGTACCACACATAACAGGTCCTTGTTTCCTTTCAAGATGACATCCTTTACAGTTCATATGGAATGCCTTTCTCAGGCCCGGTTTTTTATCGACGCTTTTTTCATCATGGCAATCCGAACAACTCTGGTCTTCGGAAGACTCGTCTTCCAGTTTCTGCCCGTCCTCATAAATATGATGGCATTCATTGCAATCTTCGATCCCAGCATTTTCATTGTGCTCGTCATGCCGAAAGACAGCCGGCGGACGCCGTTTATTTGAAAACCCCACGTCATCCACCACCTCCATGTCTTCCTGAGCAAATGCCGATATCCACAACATACCAACAAACAGGGGCGCGATCAGCAGCAATATCCCTTTTTTCATCTAACGGTCTCCATTTCGTAGGGTTAAAAGGTCCAAGGTTCAGGGTTCAAGGTTTTTGGCTGCTAGCTTCTCGCTGCTGGCCAGAAGCACGTGAACGGCGAACCGCTGCCAGGAGCCCGATTTTTGAAGACAACCCTGAACGCAGAATCCTTGAACCTCTGAACGCTGAACCTTTGAACCCGCATCATGCGGGTTTGTCCATAACCTCGTAGAGAATATCACTGATAAATTTAACCTCATAACCGAGGCTGTAATGATGATTGATGTCTTCAAGGCCGCTGTGGCAATTATGACATGGCGCAATCAGGATCTTGGCACCTCTGGATTTGGCGGCAAATAACTGTTCTGCCTTGACGCGGTTGCCCTCCATGCGGGTATTTTTGTAAGGCGGCCCGCAATTGATCACCCCGCCACCGGCACAGCAGCAATAATTGTGTTCCCGGTTGGGGTGCATCTCAATCAGCTTTTCACAGATTGCATTGACCACATAACGCGCCTTTTCAGCCAGTCCACCGCCCCTAATCACGTTACACGGGTCATGAAGGGTAACTGGCGTTTTGAATTTTTCAGTGATAGTGATCTTTTTGTCCTTGATCAATTCATAATAGAAATCGATGGCATGCACGATGGGTATCGGGGGCATGCGCCATCCCAGCCAGCGGTTTCCCATATCATAAACCGAGCGAAAGGCATGGCCGCATTCGCCCATGACAATCTTCTTTACCTTTAATCTGATAGCGGTATCAAAATGGGCCCGTTTGATGCGTCCCATAATTTCATTATCCCCGGTATACATTGCCATGTCGCTGTTGTCCCATCCGGGGGTTGCCGGCATTGTCCAGTTTACCCCGGCCACATCCATTATGACTGCTGCCTGGTAAATCAACTGGGCTTGAAATTTGGGTTCGGGGCCGATTACAGAATACATGATATCTGCCCCCTCCTTTTCCAGCGGGATCCGCAGATTGGGGATTTCAGCCTGGGCCTCTTCTTCCTGCCACTGCAGGGTATCAATCCACTCATCTTCTTTGACCCACATCTGGTTCGTGGTGACTGCATGACTATGGGCCGTATCCTGAATGTAAAGCGGCGTCACACCGAGCAAATGGCAAATTCGGCGCACAGTGAGAATCATATAGGCGATGTCGATCCCGAAGGGACAATACATGGCGCAGCGCTTGCAGAGATTGCACTCGGTGTAAGCAATTTCGCAGGCCCTTTTAAGGAATTCGGCACTAACGTTTCCCTTGTTTTTTAGCATCTCCCACAGGGTTTGTTTGACCTTTCCCACCGGTGAATAGCAAGGATCATTATCGTGGGAGAGGTAATAATGACAGGCTTCGGAGCACAGACCGCAGTGGATGCAGGTATCGACATAGGCCTTGAGGCGCGCACCGGATTCACCTTTTAAAACGCGGTTGATCACTTTTTTTATCCGTTCCTCGCTCAGATTTTGCACGCCGATTTCCAGGCCGTCATCGATAATCATTTTTTCAGTTTTTTCCTTTTCAGCAGGCTCTACCATAATCGCCCTCCTGTAAGACGATGTTTTCGTTTTAGATGTTAAATATTTTTATGCCAAAAATATATGAGACCGTCTTTTTAAAAAATAGCCAAAAGCTGTCTTAAAAATGTAGATCATGCTCAAGGGCAAGGCGTCGATGCGGTTTAAAAGCGGAGCGTACACGGAGTACGTGAGCATTTTAAACCGGATCGCAACGCAGCCATTGGGCGTTAGATGCATTTTTAAGACAGCTTTTTTACCAATCCTTTGCATGCCTAACGGCTCCAAATTCCGAACCCATATAAGCCCGGGTCAGCGGTGCAAACAGCATGTGACTCAGACGCGTAAACGGGATGGCCACCAGCATGATTTCTCCTGAAATAATATGCAGAATCATGAAGATCTGATACCCAAACCACTGGTAATAGGCTAAAAACCCGGTAATAAACGGTGCAGCAACGATCGCCAGGATAATATAATCCGACGCCGACGTGACGTACTGGACCTCCGGCTTGACCAGGCGCCGTACAAGGAAAAACACGCAGCCGGCAATAACAATCAACGTCATAACCTCAGCTGCACCATCGGGCAGCGTCCACCAGCTGAGGTTCCAGGATTCCTCGACCAGCGTCACATGTGCCAGCAAAAAAATCGGCGTCAGTATCAGACAGATGTGAAAGGCAAATGCAACAATCGTCAGACCCGGATGCTTTTTCATATTTACGGTGGCAAACGGTGTGCTCCAGCGCAAAATGGAACGCAGGCTGTATTTCAAGCTCATGTAAGAGTAAAGGAATTTTTCTTTTTTATGGACCAGCACCATCAGACTGATGAGCCGGTAGAGGCTGCCGCCGATGAAAAGGATGAATGCGAGCCAGGCGAGCGGGCCACTCACAAAATTGTATATGGTGTTCATGCAATCCCCTCTTTATCGTAAAATATCTTCAACAGATAAAACGCTTCGTGTATAGACGCCGCCCTGCAACGTCCGCAGTAAAATTTTATCCCCTTCAGGGCTGAATATGGGATCCCAGACGGCGTCGCAGGCTTGATCCCATAAGCGATCATTTATGGCGATACTGTATTTACCGTTTCTTTCGATTTTCACGGCAACCGCTTCACCGCTGGCGCTGAAGACCGGCTGCCAGGCCCGATCAAATGTATTCTGCCATACCATGCCATCGACGACAACCAACCAGCGCTCATCGTTTTTGGCTACCGCAGCTAACCGGCTGCCATCGGGGCTAAAAACAGGTTCAGTTAACAAATCTCTGAATAAAACGGACCAGGGTTTGCCGTCCACCGCGATTGTCCATTTGCCATACTTTGGTGCAACGATGGCTGCCAGTTTGTTGCTTTCTTCGCTGGCCATCGGATGCCAGAGCTGCACGAATTTCCGATCCCAGATAATCTGCCCGTCCTGCGCCAGAAACCACCCGCCGCCGGTCCTGACGGGGGCAACCACGGCGTCATTTTGCGGATTAAAAATCGGCTCCCAGACACAATCAAAGGTTTGTTCCCAGGGTATTCCGTTGACGGCAATCGTATAGTCGTAAAGATTCAGCCGGACCTCGGCCGCCACCTTTTTGCCATCCGCACTGATCGCCATTTGCCAGACATTGACAAATTGCATGTCCCAGGGTTCACCGTCGAGGGCAACGCTAAAAACGCCCTCCTGGAATTTATGAATTTCGCCTTCGGCCAAATCGGCCACCTGAACAGCGGCTGCGGTCCGATTTCCATCCGGACTGAGGGTGGGATGGGTCATATTGGAAAAGGTTTTTTCCCAGACAGTGTTATTCAACGCCATACCGTAAGACATATCCTGCTGGACTGCGACAGCAATGTTGTTTCCGTCCGGGCTAAACATCAGATTCCAGACGTACCCGAATCTATTATCCCAGGGCGTGCCGCCCACCGCCACGGTCCATTCACCCGCTTCAGAAACGATGGCAGTTAGCCGACCATCAGGACCAAACCGCAGATTCCAGATTTTTTCGAAAACCGTATCCCAGGTATCACCGTTTACGCAGACATTGAACTCGCCTTCTGCCAAGTTAACGATTGCGGCTATTTTTTCGCCATTGGGGCTTACATAGGGCTCCTCGACCCAGTTAAATTTATTATGCCAGTCACTGATAACCGCAATTTCTGTGCTGCCGGGGTCCCAATCCCAGTCAATTCGTTTAAGCATTGATCGACTCCTCTTGATTTGATTTGGCATTATATGACCACCCCGCATTTTTCGCTCCAGCGTTAACGCACGCGCTGGTAGCGATGATGCTAACCGAAAACTCCATCACTGACCAATGATCGTTGCTGAAATTGAGGATTTAGAGATCAGCAACCTTGTCAGGGTGATTAACGCTGGCCACCGGGCAGGCAGATCGCAGAACCACATTCTGGACCGCATTTACCAATACCGCTTTTTCAGGGTCGAAATTGGCGGGTATGGTGTGCCATAACGATGAGGTCGCCTGTTTTTTTGCGAGCGAGCTTCAGGATTTCAACATACGGTATCTCTTCGCGGACTTCAATATCAAAATTGTCATATCCATTCTTCCTGGCGACATAACGCTTTTCCATTATAACCCTCTTATTTTATAACCATTTGCTTGTTGTGCGGCCTTCGCGCGCGGCATCTATTTTGAACCAATTTGATAAAATCTGCAAGCAGAAAAGGAAAAACGTGCCCTGCGCAATGCCGATTTGCTGACAAAATAGACCATACTAGCGAACCGGCCGGGAATCGGAACGGTACGCTTTTTGACTCCCTGACAGAAATCATATATTATTATTATATGAAATCTGCCTTTCTCATCATTTGCATGTCAGCTTGGCTGCTGGCCAGCGGTTGTGCTGAACTTCAGGGCAAATCCGTAAAAACATACCAGTTGCAGTATAATGCAGCGGTTCAAGCCAGCACGGATGCATTGGAAAATCTTGAAATATCTATTTTAACTAAAAAAGTGGATGAATTAGGTACCGAGATATTGGCAAGACGTGCGGACGGTACGCCTGTCACTGTGGAGGTTGAGCGGGTGGATCGAAATTTTACCCGGGTCGCCGTTGGCACTGGTGCCGGAGTCGCTCGTTACCTTGACAAAAATGTTTCAGATCAGATTCACGAGTTTATCCGCAAACAGCTGATCAAGCCGTCAGAGGGCATTCAGCAGCCCGGATCCTGAACCGCGATTCAATTTTCATCTTTCTTTTTTATTTTGGAGTAGCCCGGGATTAAGGTCTGGGTACTGATCACACCGGAAAGCTGCCGGACCTTGTTGTGCACGAAATCTCCGATGGTTTCGGCATCCGAGGATACCAAATCGCGCTTCAACACAACTTTGGCAATAATATCGACACTGCCGTGGACTGAATGCACTTCTTTTACTTCTTCAAGGTTGATGAGTTTGTCCACCAGACGGATCTCTTTTTTAGCCGCTGCGTTTATCAGCACAAAAGCGGTAATCTCCCGCAGCATCTCAGGGTATTCGGTTTCCTTTAATTTGGCCATTTTTTTTCGAAAATCCTCCATGTTTTTGGGAACCAGCCGGCTGATTCCAATTCCATATCTGAGTCCTTGGTCTTTGCGCACCCATTGGTGCACGGATATGAACGTGTAAAGATCCGCCAGGGTTCTACCGGGAAAGTGTCTGATCAAATCTCCTTTTTTAATAATGGCAACTAGCGGTTCATAAATGGTTTCATACCAGTCTTTGGCCGCTGTTTGAAGGGCGACCGATGCAGCGGCGTCCTTTTCAAGATAATCCTGGTGTCTGGATATCTGTGTAAACAAATGTTCATATTGGCCGAAATCAGTCAACTCAATGGAATAGGGTAACCGGGTGCGATCGTCGAATTGGGCCTTTTCACGGTAGAGCAGGTTTTCCCGGGAACCCTTGGAGGGCATAAACTCTATCACCCGGGCCTGGATTTCCCCGTAGCCGAGTTCATTGGCCGCCGCAATTCGATGATTGCCGTCCAGCGCATAGTATTCATTTTTAATTTGATACAGCTTAACGGGTGGCAGCGGTTTACCCGCTTTCATTTTGCTTTTTATTTCCTCCAGCCGTTCAGCGGGTAGATGGGGCCGTATCCGGAAACGCTCGTCAAAATCTTGATATCGACCAACGCTGCCGATGATTCGTTCCAACGCGACCATAAGGGTTCCGCGATCGCGGGTTTCAAAAGCCGCCTCCTGCTCCTGAACTTCCTTAAAAGATTTGAGCATTTC